>CAJXGD010000004.1 GCA_913053845.1 uncultured bacterium
GCTCGCACGAGGTCGCCCAGGGCTACCGCGAGGTTAGTGAGCCGGCGGTCACCGTAAAGTTCGAGCTCCAGGATCGCCCGAACGAATATTTACTGGCCTGGACCACAACCCCTTGGACCTTGCCCGGCAACGTAGCCCTGGCAGTCGGTGCTGATATAGACTATCTCAAGGTAGAACAGCATGAAGAAATTTACTATCTGGCCCAGGCGCGTGCCCCTCAGGTGCTCCAGGGCGACTATCGGATCTTGGCCAAGCTCAAGGGTGCTCACCTGGAAGGCTGGGCCTATCGGCCGCTGATGCCCTTTTTAAAAGAGTCC
Source organism: uncultured bacterium (assembly GCA_913053845.1). Lineage (GTDB taxonomy): Bacteria > Bipolaricaulota > Bipolaricaulia > RBG-16-55-9 > DRJF01 > DRJF01. Next base: position 318 of record CAJXGD010000004.1, read on the forward strand.
TTAACCGAGGAGTACCCGCGCGCCTGGCAGGTGACCAGCGCCGACTTTGTCTCTACTGAGGAGGGCACCAGCATCGTGCATACCGCGGTGATGTACGGTGAGGATGACTATCAATTGGGCACGCGCTTGGGGTTGCCCAAGCGCCATACTGTCGACGAGAGCGGCCACTTCATCCCCGAAGTGACCCCCTGGGCCGGGCGCTTCGTCAAGGAGTGCGAGCCCGGGATTGTCAACTATCTCAAGGCTCAAGGGTTGCTCTACCAGGTGGCCAATTATACCCACAGTTACCCCTTCTGTTGGCGCTGCAAGACGCCTCTGCTCTACTACGCGCTCGACTCCTGGTTCATCAAGACCACTGCCCGCCAAAAAGAGATCATGGCCAATAACCGGGCTATACATTGGCATCCGGAGCATATCCGCGACGGCCGCTTCGGCAACTTTCTCGAGACGATGAAGGACTGGGCGCTCTCGCGCGACCGCTACTGGGGCACGCCGCTGCCCATCTGGAGCTGTCAGTCGTGCGGCCGGCAGCTCTGCCTGGGCAGTCGGGCCGAGCTGGTCCAGTATGCCCAGGATCCTCAACAGGCGCAGAGCGTTGAGGCACATAAGCCCTATATTGATGAGGTTTATTTGCAATGCCCAGAGTGTCAGGGCCAGATGCGCCGTGTCCCCCAGGTGATAGACACCTGGTTCGACTCGGGGATGATGCACACCGCCCAGTGGCATGCGCCCTTCGAGCATGAAGAGCGTTTCCAGGCCCAATTCCCCGCCGACTTCATCTGCGAGGCGCTCGATCAGACGCGCGGCTGGTTTTATACCCTGCTGGTGACCAGCACGCTGCTCTATCCCGATGGGAGATATCCGCATCCCTACCGTCATGTGATCGTCACCGGCATGGGGCTCAATGCCCAAGGGGTGAAGATGAGCAAGTCTGAGGCCGGCTCCGGCCTGGACCCGATGGTGATGATAGATGAACTGGGCGCCGACACGCTACGTTGGTATCTCTACAGCTCCTCCGCTCCCTGGCGCGACCGGGTGCTGCGCGCCACAGACGCGGCCAAGGTGCGACACGGCTTCCTGAACACCTTGAGCAATGTCTATAATTTCTTCGCGCTCTACGCTTCGATAGACGGCTTCGATCCCAGCCAGGCAGGGGTGCAGCGTGCCGTCCTACAAGGGCAGGCACAAGACCTACAAGGGCAGGCACGAGACCTGCCCCTACTGGACCGCTGGCTGCGCTCGCGGCTCCAAGGAACGATCAGCGAGATCACTCAGACCCTGGATGCCTATGATGTCGTCTCCGCCACCCAGGCAACCGAGCGCTTCGTTAACGAACTGAGCAACTGGTATCTACGCCTGTCGCGCTCCCGCTTCTGGGGCGAGGGGCTCAGCCCGGACAAGCTCTCCGGCTATGCGACGCTCTACGAGACTCTCGTGACCCTATGCAAATTGCTGGCGCCCTTTCTACCCTTTTTGAGCGAAAGCATCTATCGGCAACTGGGTGCCTCGGAGGCCGAGAGCGTCCATCTGACCGACTGGCCTCAGGCCGATGACTCTCTGGTCGATCCGGCGCTGGAGAGGCAAATGGCGCTCGTCCGGCGGATCGTCAGTCTGGGGCGTGCGGCGCGCAATCAGGCCGGAATCAAGGTCCGACAGCCTTTGGCGGCGATGCAGGTCCAGCTCAATGATAGTAGTGATGGCAAGCTACTCGAAGCCCTGCAGAAACTGGTACTGGACGAGCTGAATCTCAAGCGGCTGGAGCTCACGACCGAGAACTTGAGAGAGCGCCATCTGCATCCGCAGATCACACCACTGATGGAGCAGATCGGGCCGAAGTTTGGCGCCTTGGCCCCCAAGCTGAAGCGGGCCTTGCAGGAGGCCGATCTGCGCCAGCTCGCCGGTGAGCTCGAAGACAGCGCTCATTGCTCGCTGGCCGTGGAGGGCCAGCAGGTGGAGCTGACCCAGACGGAGTTGAAGCTGGAATATCTCCCGGAGCCCGGCGCCGGGGTTGCCTTTGATGAGACACTGCTGGTCGTGTTGGACACGCGGATCACTCCGGAGCTGCGCGCTGAGGGGTATGCCCGCGAGCTGATCCGGCTGGTTCAGGAGGAGCGTAAAAAAGCAGGTTATGATGTCTCCGATCGCATCACCCTCTTTGTCCAGGGCGAGGCCGAGTTGGCCCGCGCCATTGAGGCGCATCGCGAGTTCATCCGGCATGAGACGCTCACCGTGACGCTGCATCTGGCAGCTCCCCCGGCCGAGGCGGTTGACCGGCTGAGCGAGCTGAACCTGAACGGCCTGCAAGCCAAGGTCGGTCTGAAACGAGAGGAGTAGCCCGATGAGCTTCGATCTTGTTCGGTTGCAAGCCGAGCTAGCAGGTGAGCATCTCTTCGGCGAGTTGCTCTATCGTGACCATATTGACTCGACGATGGAGTTGGCCAGAGAGCGGGCCGAGGCGGGAGCCCCCGAAGGGACTCTGGTCATTGCCGGACGGCAGAGCGCCGGGCGGGGTCGCCGCGGCCGAGGCTGGGAATCCCCGCCAGGTGGGGTCTGGTTCTCGTTGCTGCTGCGCCCGCCAATCGCCGCCTGCAAAGCGGGCTGCCTGTCGGTGTTGTTGGCCGTGGCCGCCGCTCAAGCGCTGCGCCGGTGCTATGGCCTGCCGGTGCGAGTCAAATGGCCCAATGACCTATTGCTGGAGCGCAGGAAGCTGGCCGGGGTGTTGAGCGAGCTGGCCACGGTGGACGGTCAAATCCTCTGGCTGGTCGCCGGGATGGGGATCAACGTCAACAATGTCCTGCCTGAAGGGGCGCGTATCCCACCTATCTCACTGACCCAGGTGCTGGGGCATCCGGTGAGGCTAGAATCGTGCTTGGCGCTGGTTTTAGGGGAGATCGCCAGCTATTATCAGCAGTTCTTGCGCGAGGGCTTTGAGCCGGTGCGAGCACACTGGTCCGAGTTTTCGGCGCTGGATGACGGCGTTTGGGTCCGGCAAGGCGCAAAGAATTTCGCGGCCCAGGTCAAGGGGCTCTCAGAGATGGGTAAGCTGATCGTTGAGCATGATGGCCGGCTCGAAGAGCTGAGCGCCGCCGAGGTGGCACTGAGTCCGGTAGGATAGCCTGCTAGCTTGAGAAAGGAGCCGAATATGCCGGGAATCGCCGTGCTGGGCGCCCAATGGGGCGATGAGGGCAAGGGCAAGATCGTTCATCTGTTATCCAAAAACGCTGATATGGCCGTGCGCTTCAATGGGGGCACCAACGCCGGCCACACCGTGGTCTTCAACCCTGATCAGGCCGATCAGGCCGGCGAGAGCGAGTTCAGGTTCCATCTAATCCCTTCGGGTGCGCTGCACCCTAACTGCGTCGGCGTCTTGGGCAACGGTATGGTCATCGAGCCCTTCGCCCTGGCCGCCGAGCTGCGGCAGCTCTCTGAACAACTGGGCCAAGCTCCTCGGATTTGGATCAGCCAGAACGCGCACATGATTCTGCCCTATCACCCCATCGTCGAGCGCTTGGAAGGAGCAACCTCCGAGCTGGATACCACCGCCAAGGGCATCGGGCCGGCCTATCGGGATAAGACGGCCCGCCATGGCATCCGCACCTGCGAGCTGCGCTCGCCCGGGCGCTTCCAAGAGCTGCTGGCTCAGAATCTGGCGCGCGAGCGGGCGATCTTTCCCGATTCCCAGGAGCTGCAGGAGCTTGACCCGGCCAAGCTCACCGAGCAAATACTGGCCGCGACCGATGGTATGCGAGATCGGCTGACTGATACTTCGCTCTTGATCAACCGGGCACTCGATGAGGGCCGGGCGGTCGTCTTTGAAGGCGCACAGGGTTGCCTGCTGGACATCGACTTTGGCACCTATCCCTATGTGACCTCTTCCAGTGCGACGATAGGAGGAGTCGGCGTAGGGGCCGGAGTCTCACCTCGGCGACTGGAGCGGGTGATCGGCGTGGCCAAGGCCTATGCCACCCGCGTGGGCGCGGGACCCTTTCCGACCGAGGAGACCGAGGCGCTGGGCCGACGGTTGCGCGAGCAGGGTCATGAATATGGCACGACCACCGGCCGGCCACGGCGTTGCGGCTGGTTGGACCTAGTGGCACTGCGCTATGCGGTGCGCCTCAATGGCCTGACCGAGCTGGCGCTCACCAAGCTCGACGTGCTCAGCGGCCTGGATCAACTGCAAGTCACCGTCGCCTATCGCCGTGAGGGCGAGCGGCTGACGGAGTTCCCCACTACGCTGGAGGAGCTCAGTGCCTGTGAGCCGAGCTATCAAAGCTTGCCCGGCTGGTCGGAGCGCTTGGAGAGTTGTCGCAGTTTTTCCGATCTGCCGCCCAGCGCTCAGCGGTATGTGCGCTTCATCGAGGAGCAGTTGGAGCTGCCGGTCGGCACCATCTCGGTCGGTCCCAGCTTCCACGATACGATTAGGATCGCGGGCGGGTGAGCGCTAGCTAGCGGGGCATTATGGCCGGCATACTGGAGCGCCTAGGTCGCATCTGGCGACAAAGGTGGGGGCGCAAGGCCCGCCAAGCCCAGAGTCCGCTGCAGGTGCTGCAACATCATCTGGACGAGATGGCCCGTAGCGCCGATGCCCTCAAGCAGAGCAGCCTCAAATTGGGCCAAATGCAGGGAGAGCTGCGCCGCCGACTGCACCAGTTGGATCGCCTAATCCAACGCTATGACGAACAGGCGCGCAAGGCCTATAAGCTCAAGCAACTAGATCTGGCCGAGCTGGCCATCCGCGAAAAACTCAAGAATCAGGCCGAACAGCGGCACTTGCAGGACGATATTGACGAATTAGGCGTGCAGATCACCTCGCTGGAGGCACGCAAGGAGGGCCTGATCAACCGCATGGAGATCTATCAGACCAAGCGGGAGGAGTTGGAACTGCGCCTGAGCGCCTCCAGGGCCCAGTTGCGGGCCGGCGAGGTGAGCCTCGGCCTCTCGGAGGGCTCGCTGATGCTGGAGGAGGTCAAGGAGGCCTTGGCGCAGGCTGAGCAGGAGATCCAGGCCATGCAGGCGCGGGTGGAGGCCACCCGCGAACTGGAGCAGGAGCGCCGCCGTCAGGCGCTGGCCAACATTGAGCTGGAGCCGGCAGCGGGACAGAGCTCACAGGCCGAGGAGCAATCGGCCGTCTCGCGCGAGCTGGAACGGATCAAGCGCGAATTGGGCTAAGCTCTGTAAGCGCCCTTACAGACGCTGAGAGTGATCTGAACTACACTTGCACTACCTCATCCCTGGAAGGGACTTGGTCAAGGGCTGCCAAGGTTTACGAGATTTCCCCTAGTGGCTCGATGAAACCAGGTCTGTGAACCCCCTTTCCCGCGGGACGGTCTGTAACCCTCAGGCCGTCCCGCTCCTTCCTCTCCGCTTGCAAGCCGGCCTTGCAGTTGGTACAAATAGGCAGAGAGTTAGCTGGTTAATTTCCCGGAGGAGGATTCTCGTGCAGCGAAGCTTGCGGCAGAAGACATTTATGGCCCGGATTCAAGAGAAGGGCCAAAGCTGGGATCGCAATTGGTATCTGGTTGATGCGCAGGGCAAGACGCTCGGTCGGCTGGCCACCGAGCTGTCCCGTCGCTTGCAGGGCAAGCACAAGCCTATCTATACGCCTCACGTGGACGTGGGCGATTATCTGGTGGTCATCAATACCACCAAGATAAAGCTCACGGGCAATAAGAGCGAGCAAAAGCAGTATTATCACTACTCCGGTTATCCGGGCGGCATGCGGGCGCGCAACTACAACGAGTATCTGGCGGTCCATCCCACCGGTCCCTTGTACCAAGCGGTGCGCTTGATGCTGCCCAAGACCACCCTGGGGCGCCGGATGCTAAAGAAGCTCAAGCTCTATCCCGATGCGGACCATCCTCATCAGGCTCAACACCCTGAGCCGCTCGAGCTGTAACTTCCCCCCGGTTTAGCCCCTACAGTCAAAGACGATATGATGAATAGGATTTAGTATTAGGCCCCTGGCTATTTGTCTGCCAGGGGCCTGTTGTGCTATGATGCTAATAAGCTCGGACTATTGAAAGATATCGGGGCAAAAGACGGAGAAGGAGGGGTGTTCCACATCACAGTCCACCGGCATCGCTAGGTGCTATAGTAACGGGTGGAACATTACTTAACGATGTGGTTCTTCTCCATAAGGCTCGAACCTAAAGGAGGCCAAGATGAGAATTGTGAGAGGCAGCCTATATCTAGCGCTGGCGTTGCTGATGGTTGCCTTGCTGGTATGGCCCGGCGAGGCGCAGCAGCAGCCGGCTCCGGCGCAGAATGTCTTCTACACGGTACAGCAGGGGGCATTCTCGGCGACACTCACCCCGGTAAGCAGCAGCGGCTCGGTGGTTGACTTCTACAACTACTCCAACTTTTCGGCCCACTCCGGCCTGGAAGTTGAGCAGCAGAGCATCCTGTTCATCTATCGTGACCCGACCAGCGGGCAGGCCAGCTTGGTCATCATCCATAGCAAGGAAGATGGCAACAGCCCTGCCGGCAGCGTGACCTTCGACTTCAGCGGTCTGCCTCCTGGGGTGCAATGGCAGGTCCAAGACGACGCCGACGACAGCTATACGCTCAACCCGCCTACCGGCCAAGCTATTTGGAACTGGCAGGCCGGTTTCACCGATGGGGCCGTGTTAGGACCACTGCCGGACAGTTTCAAGATCACCATTACGCCTACTTTTACTGCCGGGATCAACGATTGGGCACTGGTGAGCGGTGACCCGACCAATCCCCAGAAGACCAGTATTCCCAGCCTGACCAAGGCGATTACCATCACCGCCACCAAGGGCCAGCCTCCCACGGCCGATTTCACCTTCAGTCCGGCTCAGCCCAGCGCGGGGCTCCCCTTGACCTTCGATGCCTCTGCCTCCCGCGCCCCGGCAGGCAACCAGATCGTCAATTATGAGTGGGACTTTAATAACGATGGCATCTTCGAGGTTTCCACCACCTCACCTACCGTGCAGCATACCTTCGATCAGACCGGCGATCATACCGTGGCGCTGCGGGTGACCGACAACCGTGGGGTTACGGCCACCGTCAGCAAGAAGGTCACCGTGGTCGAGGTCAGCTCCGAGGCGGTGCAACAGATCTCGACTCCGGCCGCCGCACCGGGGATGACCTTCCGGGTGACCACCAATATCAAGGTGCGCACCCCGGTCAACGGCCTGGGCTTGCAGGAGAATGTCCCCGCTGGCTGGAAGATAACCCCGGTGGATAACGGTGGCGCGACCTTCAAGCCTTCGCTGAACCAGTGGGTTTTCCCCCAGACAATTCGCTCCGGAGAGACCCGCCGCATCGTCTTAGATGTCACCGTGCCCAATAGCAATGAACTGGCCAGCGGGCCACTCCCGGCCACCTTCGATCTGAGCTGTTTTATCGAGAGCGCCTCGCCGGCCTTTGAGATCAATTGCTCTGGCGAGCAACAGGTAGAGCTGGTCTCCTGCCTGCCGATCAAGGTGGCCGTGGCACACCTGACCCCGGAAGATGTGATTGACCTGCGGCTGGACGAGCAGATCACCGCCGATCAGTTGCAGCGCGCCGTGGGATTCTGGTTGGAGGATGCCGGCGTGCCGGGCACCTGCGCTGCAGCCATCTCGCTGGAGACGATGAAGGATATCACCGCCCGCGAGATCAGCGGCACCCCGGTGGATCAACCGTTGCCGGTGGATCAGCAGGTCGGGGCTACTGTGACCCGCACCATACTCACCCCGTTGCCATTTCATCAGGTGATCCCCAGCCGCGACAACGGCAATATCTTCCGCGTGCGCCTGCAGATAAAGGCCACCCGGGAGCTCGACGGCCTGGGCTTGAACGAGGTGCTGCCTAGCAATTGGAAGGTCCAGCCGATCGACAACGATGGGGCTTCATTCAAGGCCTCCACGCGTGAATGGCTCTTCACCGGCAAGATCCGCACCGGGCAGCAGCGTACGGTGGTCTACCAGGTTACCGTGCCCCGTGACGAGCCCACCGGCTGCATCAATTTCCAAGGCCGGGTGGACTGCGCCCTGCCGCAGTTCGAGAGTGACATCCAAGGCGATGGCAGTATGCCGGGTATGCTGGCCAACCAAGTCTGTGTGGTGCAATGCCTCTCCGTACCGGTGGCCATCGCGCACTTGGATACCAGCATCAACGACATCAATGTGACCCTCTCCAACGTGATATCGTTCGATCAGATCCAAGCGGCGATCGCCTTCTGGCTGGAAGACGCCACCGTGCCGGGCACCTGCGGCAAGCAGATCGACTTCGAGATGATGAAGATGCTGATTGCTTATTGGCTCACCGGCGTCCCGGTCGATCAACCGGTCCCGGCAGGGGTCCAACTACCACCGACCAATTAGTTAGCAAGGCAATAATGAGGGCAACTGGCAGAAGCAAAAAGGGGATGATGGACTTGACTAAAATGCGTATAGGATTGGTCATCGTCATCGCGTTGGGGCTGCTGGCCGCCATCGGCCAGACCGGCTGGCAGCAGGGAATCTCGTTGCTACAGTTCAATCAAACGGTTGATCAAAACCGCATCTTCGTCAAAGGCTCCGGCTTACAGCCTCAGTTGGCCCAGGTGACCTTGACGCTGCGCACACCGGCCTCGCTGCAGCGCCTGCCGGTCAACCTGCTGATCATCGTTGATCGTTCGGCCTCCACAGACTTGGCCGGCGAGCGCCAGGCGGCGCGGCAGCTCATCTCCGCCTTACAAGCGGGCGACCAGGTGGGCATCGCCTCCTTTGCCAATCAGGCGACGCTTGATCTGGCTTTAACGCCGATCGAGCAGAGCGCAGCGATCCAAAGCGCGCTCGACAACCTGAACTCCGGCGGCGCCACGGCCATCGGCGAAGGGATCGCCGTGGCCACCAATGAACTGAGCGCTGCCGCGAGCAACAGCGCCCTGCCGGTGGAAGTCTTGCTCTCCGACGGCTTCAACGATGCCGGGCGTGATCCGCTCGAGCAGGCCAAGCGGGCTGCCGATAAAGACATTACGCTCTACACCGTGGGCATCGGCCGCCGAATCAACCGGGACCTGCTGGAGCGGATGGCCCAGATGACCGGAGGACAGTTCTTCCCAACTTTTAGCGACGCGATCAGCGACACCATCTTGAAGACTACCCTGCCCAGTACGGGTGTGCTGCGGGATATTCAGATCGTAGAGACGCTGAGCCAGGGCTTCAGCTTCGAGGGGGCTCAGCAGAACGCGCCCACCCAGGTGAGCACCAACCCCGACGGCACCGTGCGACTGGAATGGGATTTGGCCGCACTCAATCTGAACGAGAGTTGGACGACTATTTTTAGCGTCAGCAGCTCCAAAGCCGGCAGCTACTCGCTCAATCAAGCGCCTTCGCTGATCAGCTACAGCGATTTCCAAGGGCGCTCGCTCAGCAAAGACCTGCCGCTCATCCCGATGGAGGTCCGCCCACCCTGTACGCCTCCGACGCCGGCCTTCGACTTTTCACCCAGTGCGCCCACCCGGCAGGATACGGTGCTCTTCAGCGATCGCTCCAGTTTACCGGGTGGACAGATCACCCACTGGCGTTGGGAGTTCGGCGATGGCAGCAGCTCCGAAGAACAGAATCCCAGCCATCGCTACGCTCAAGATGGCAACTATCGAGTCACCCTCACGGTGAGCGATGATTGCGAGGCCTCGATCACGCGCACCATTACCGTCTTCACCCCTAAGCTGACGGTGAAGCGGACGATTGACACCTTCTTGCCCCTGGACGAGACGATCCCCGGGCAGAGCTTTCAAGTGACGATTGACATTCGAGCCAATGAGACGATTAACGGCCTGGGCATTCAGGAGACCCTGCCCAATACCGACTGGCAGGTGAAGCCGCTGGGCTCGGGCAAGGCTAGCTTGCACGTGCAGGGCTCCAATTTCCAGTGGATCTTTGCCGAAAAGCTTCAGGCCGGCGATACCCGCCAGATCGTCTATCATGTCACCGTGCCCGGTCCGGACAAGAACGGCAAAGTGCCCGATACCTCCGCGCCGGGCGTCTACCAGATCAGTGGTCTGGTGAGCAGCGCCTCACCGGATATATCGGCCAAGATCACCGGTGAGAGTCAGATTCAACTTGATGACGGTTTTCCGATCAAGGTGGTGGTGGCGCACTGGAACAAGGACGCCAATGGCGGCGCTGGGGGCTTGGACCTGACAGCCTTCCCCAAGCACACCATTGGGTTCGATCAGATCCAGGTGGCCATCGGCTGGTGGCTCAATAATCAATCGGTACCCTATACCAGTGCTACTAATAAAGACGCCGACAACCTGAAACTGGACTTCAAGACGGTCCAGATGCTGGTGGCCTACTGGCTGACCGGCACTTCGGTCTTCGATCCCTTGCCCAAAAACTAGCAGGGATTGGCCGGCGCATCAAGAGAAAGAAGAGGTGCATTCATGAGACGCACTAGAGCCAGTTTATTGATTGGACTGGTGAGCTTGCTCTTGGGGATGTCCGGACTGGCTCAGGCGGCTGGAGGGACGGCTCAGTTTGCCTATTCACCTGCTCATCCAGACATCAATACCCCGGTAACACTCGACGCCAGCGCTTCCAGCTTGTCGGCCGGGGTGATCACCACCTATGTTTGGGACTTCAACGGCGATGGCCAATCTGACTTGAGCAGCGCTAGGGCACGGGTGACCCACCTCTTCGACCAGAGCGGTGATCGGGCGGTCAGCTTGAGCGTCAGCGATGCCGCTGGGAACTCTGCCAGCATCACCCGAGTCATCCGGGTGGCCTCCGCACCGGTCAGGGTGCGCCGGACCATCTCCACGCCGATAGCCCCCAATCGGGTGGCCGCCGGGAGCAGCTTTCAAGTCACGGTGACGATTAAGACCACCGAGGCGATCAGCGGTCTAGGCCTGGATGAGGATCCTCCCCAGGGCTGGCGGGTCAGCCTGGTGAACGGTGCCGGGGCGGCTTACAAGTTTGACGCCACCCAATTCCTCTGGCTGGCGACCCTCAATCCGGGGGAGACGCGCCAGGTGGTCTATAATATCACCGTGCCGGCCAATGCGTCTCCTGGTCTATATACGCTGGCCGGCCGGGTGAGCAGCTTCTCGCCGCGTTTCAAGATCGAAGTTGTCGGCGATACGCAGGTGCAGGTGTTTTGATCCGGAATAAGGGCGAAGCATTCGCCGTTGAACAATCAGACCTTGGTTGGGAACGATGCGCGAATGCTTCGCCCCTACTGAAGTTTCCCGTGACAGTGCTTATATTTCTTTCCGCTGCCGCAGGGGCAGGAGTCATTGCGACCGACTTTGGCTTCGGTCCTGCGCGGCTTCCTCTTCACCCCGGTGGCCACCGCACCGCCATCTGACAAGGCACTGCTCTCCTCATGTTGGTAGGAGAGCGCTCCCAAACCGGCAGCCGGCCTGAAGCCGGGCCGCTCCTCGCGGGCGAGCTGCAGCTTGGGTTTGATCAGATAAGAGACGATCTGCTCTTCAACCCGCCCCAGCATCATCTGAAAGAGTCGGAAGGACTCGGTGCGAAACTCCACCAAAGGGTCCCGGCCTTGATAGGCCCGCCAACCAATCCCCTCGCGCAGATCATCTAGGGCAAAGAGGTGCTGACGCCAGTCCTCATCAATAATATTCAAGATCATCAGCGGAGCGACGATGGTGAAATGCTCGGCCAAGCGCTCCACCTGAGCGTGATAATTGGCCAACACCAATGCTTCGACCTGCTCGACCAGCTCATCGTAGGCCAGTTGGGCCGGGTCAAAATCAGGGGCGACGTTCTGGAAGGTGGCCAACTCCTTGTCCAATCCCTCCAGGTCCCATTTGTAGGGCTTCCCCGGATCGGAGCAGTAGCGTGCCACCAACCCTTGGCTATAACCCGCCAGCAGATTGGTCAGATATTTGTCTAGCTCCGCCTGTGTCTTTTGCCTGATCTCTTGCTGCTCCGGCCCGCTGCCGTCAAATGCTCCGGGCTGCTCCGGCAGGATGAAGCGATTGCGCAGGCCATAGATGGCCTCGCGCTGGCGGGCCATCACCGCGTCGTACTCCAACAGGCGCTTGCGGATGTCAAAATTATAGGCTTCGACTTTCTTTTGGGCCGTGCGGATCGCCCGGGAGAGCATGTTATGCTCCAGGTGCTGGCCCTCCTCGAAGCCCTTCATCATCCATTGGACCATCTTCTGCTCGCCGAAGAGCCGTATCAGATCGTCTTCGAGCGAGACGTAGAACTGTGATGAGCCGGGGTCACCCTGGCGACCGGCGCGCCCGCGCAACTGGTCGTCAATGCGGCGGCTCTCGTGGCGCTGACAGCCGACGATGTGCAGTCCGCCCAATTCAGCGACGCCCGCTTCCAGCTTGATGTCCACCCCGCGACCGGCCATGTTGGTCGCCACGGTGATCGCACCGCGCTGACCGGCGTCTATGATGATCTCAGCCTCCTGCTCGTGGTGCTTGGCGTTGAGCACCGAGTGGGTCAGAGCGCGCTGCTTGAGCAGCTTGCTCAGATATTCCGACTTATCAACGGAGTTGGTCCCGATCAGCACTGGGCGCCCTGCCTCATGTTTAGCTTGAATATCATCGGCCAGCGCCTCGAACTTCTCTCGCTCGGAGCGGAAGAGCATGTCGGGCAAATCCTGGCGGATCATCGGCTTATTGGTCGGCACGACTACCACGTCGAGCTGATAGATGTCTTTGAACTCATCTTCCTCAGTCTTGGCCGTGCCGGTCATGCCGGCGATGCCCTGATACAATCTGAAGTAGTGCTGCAAGGTAATCTGGGCCAAGGTCTGACTCTCGCGGCGGATTTCCATGCCCTCTTTGGCTTCCAGCGCCTGGTGCAAGCCATCGGAGTAGCGCCGGTCTTCCATCAGGCGACCGGTGAACTCGTCTACGATCATCACGCGGCCATCTCTGACGAGATAGTCTACGTCCTTGTGATAGAGCGCCTTGGCGCGCAAGGCCAGCTCCAGATGATGCAATAGCTCGACGTGTTGGGAGTAAATATTATCGACTTTGAGTAGCTCTTCAGCCCGCTGGGCACCCTCCTCGCTGAGATGCACTTGGCGGGTCTTCTCGTCGAGCTCGTAATCGCGCTCTGGATGGAACTGCGGTGCTAAACGGGCGAACTGCTTGTAAAGCTTGGCCGACTCGGCGGTCGAGCCGGAGATGATCAGCGGCGTGCGCGCCTCGTCAATCAGGATGTTGTCAACCTCGTCAATGATGACATAATCGAGGCTAGTCTGGACATGCTGGTCGGCCGAGATGACCAGATTATCACGTAGATAGTCGAAGCCGAGCTGGGTATTCGTCCCGTAAATAATGTCGCCTTGGTAGGCGGCTTGGCGGTCTGCCGGATCCATTGTCTCCTGCAGCAGGCCCACGCTAAGGCCCAAGCTGCGGTAGATCGGTTCCATCCATTCGCAGTCCCGTTTGGCCAGATAGTCGTTGACGGTGACCAGGTGAGCCTTGCCTACCAGGGCGTTGAGATAGAGGGGCATGGTGGCCGCTAGCGTCTTGCCCTCGCCGGTCATCATCTCGGCGATGCGCCGCTGATGCAGCACGATGCCGCCCAGCACCTGGACATCATAAGGCCTCATGCCCACCTGGCGCTCGGCGACCTCACGCACGACTGCAAAGGCCTCCGGCAGCAGGTTGTCGAGCCGCTCACCCTGGGCCAGGCGCCGGCGGAACTCCTCCGTCTTGTCGCGCAGCTCCTCGTCGCTCAGTGACCCCGCCGCCTCGGCCTGCTCGTTCACCCGGGCGACGATGCGCCAGAGGTGCTTGAGCTTCTGCTCGTTGGTCTCACCGAAGATACGATCAACGGTATGCTTCAGCATGTCCAGGACCATGACTGGAATTTTAGAGTAGCAAGCCGCTGATTACAAGCGCAAAGGGATGTCTTGCGTTATCGTGAAAAATCTTGTAAAGTAACCTTGAGGTGATTTCAATGCGCACAACCCTGAGCTCGAGAGGCCAGACCGTCATTCCGGCCCAGATCCGCCGAACCCATCAAATCGGACCCCAGACCCAACTGGAGTGGATAGATGATGGGGAAACCATCCGCGTGGTGCCTCTCCCGGAGGATTCAATCCGGGCAGCACAAGGGATCTCCGAAGGCCTGCGCCGCAGATTGGTGGAGGAGCGGGAGCAGGAACGACGAGGTGGCTGAACTATACGTGCTGGATACCTCGGCTATCCTAGCGTTCACCGATGCCGAACCGGGAGCCGGCGAGGTCCGGAGGCTGTTAGAGGAGGCTAGGGCAGGGCGGTGTCGTATTCTCGCTTGTTCTATCACCATCATGGAACTCTTCTACACGACGCTCCGAGAGAGGGACGAGGATCAGGCAGCGAGGCTAGTAGCTCTGGTTAAATCCTGGCCAATCTCTTGGGTAGAGCCGGAGGAGAGGGTGTTGCTACAAGCGGGAAGATTGAAGGCTTGCTACCGTCTATCGGTGGCAGACGCTCTGATAGCTGCAGTGGCCAAGTTGTATCAGGCGGTGCTCGTCCACAAAGACCCGGAGCTGGAGTCTCTGGGTCATGAAGTTCGACCGTTAAGCCTGCCCTTTAAGAAATCCCCAACAACTGATCTAGGCGCCTAACTGGGCTAGTGCCGAGCAGGGATCACTTGCAGCAACCGCTCGACTGCCCGCCGTTCATCCTGTAGCTGGGCTTCCTCCGCTTTGGCCCGATAGTAAGTATCGCTGGGCACGGTGATCGTCTTGACCGGATGGAGAACCCCCTCAAGCGCTTTCAACTTGCGGGCGATGATCTCACCAGCGTGAGCCAAGCTCCGCTTGGCCGGTCCGTATTGTCCTTGTTGCGCTTGATATTGGCCCAAGGCCAGATAAGCCCGCTGGTAATTCGGATACTGCCCGATCAGTTTGTTCAGCAGCTCTAGCGCCTGCGGACCGGCTTGACGCTTAAAGGCCAGCAGCACTTGCAGATATTTTGCGTCCGCCTGGAGAGCAGGCTGGGGATTGGTGGCCAACAGTTGCTCCAGATAACGCTCGGCCGCTGCATATCGGCCCTGCTGATAGAGCAAGGTGGCCAACTGATAGTAGGAGCGCTCGACGTTGAAGTAGCTCAGGGAGCGTTTGAAGGCGCTGATGCTCTTTTCTTGCAGCGTCTGGCGCTTTTGCGCCTCAGTGGAGCCGTCGGCTAAGGCCTGGTAAGTGCGGGCCAGCCAGGCCAAATTCTCCGCCGGCGCGAAACTGAGGTTTACGCTGCGCTCCAACTCTGAGAGAGCCTGCTGATAATCACCTTGGGCAAACTGGCTCCTGGCCTGGCTGAGGGCGATGTTACCTTGAAAACTCCGATAGGCCAACAGGCTGACTCCGATGGTGATAATTACCGTGATGCTGGAAAGTGCAGCCCCGGCCAGAGGGCGCAACTGTAGCGCGTGGCGTTTGGCTCCCAGCGCTGGCGCGTAGAGCGCACCTAGCAAAAAGGCCAAGACCATCGAGTTGGCCGGCAGATGCAGCGGAAAGCTGAAGAACGCATCGCTCAGAAAGGCCACCACGCCGCTGAGAAGCGCCAGCAAGGTGAAGCGGAGCTGGGCCGATTTGACCGCCGGAATGCGGCGCAGCGTGCTCCAGAAGACCATCACGATCAGGAAAGCGCCGGCCAAGAGACCCAGGAGACCCAACTCCGCTGCGATCTGAATATACTCGTTGTGTGTGTAAATAGGTCGCGGGTTGTAGCCGATGGAGGCATGAAGTTTTTTGCCTTGAGGGGTTTGTAGGTAACGCGCCTTGTAGTGCAAGTATTGACGCTTATACTCCCCGATGCCACCACCGATCAGCGGGTGATCATAGAACATCAATAGGGCAATCTGCCATTCTTCCCAGCGCACTTTGAGGGAAGCGGAGGAGATTTTTCTGGAGATGGGCTCAAGCACCACTCGACCGCCCCAGAGGCTTCCGGCGATCCCTAAGCCGGCGACGAAGGCCAAGAGCAAGACCAGTGCCCCACAGCGCCGGCTAAGAGCTAGTTGCGACCAACGCGCTCTGAGCTCGGCTAACAAACTGCCACGAGAGTAAAGCCAGAAGCCGGCCAAGAGAAAGCCCAGTGACAGGGCGAAGGCCAGCCAAGCAGCAGAGGAGTTGGCCGCCAAGAGACCCAGAAAGAGCAAAGATAATTCCAGCAATACTAGTAATTTCTCGGCCCAATGCGTCTTGGTCAGTAGCAAGCTCAGGCCTGGCACAAAGAGATAGGCCAAGAAGCCGGCAAAGTCGTTCTTATTGCCGAAGCTGGAGAGCACCGCGCCTATTCCGCCTGAGACGCCCGGTCTTCCGGGCAGCAGGCCAAAATACTGCGATAGGCCATAGGTCGCCGCCAGCGCCCCGGAGAGCAGCAGTGCCCGCAAAAGCCAGCGCAGCTCACGCGCTGAGCCGATGGTGTTGGCGATCAGCAGGGCGAAGAGAAAGAAATATATCAATAAACCGATATTCTGAAAGCTGCTGCGCAAGGCTGTACTATGTAGCAGCGAAATCAGAGCTGCGCCGATCAGCAGCAGTCCCGGCCAGAGGAGGCCGGTGAGGTCCAGACGATAGCTCTTTTGCAGCACCAATTGGGCCAACCAGAGCAAGAGCAGCAGCGAGATGACCCACAGGGAAAAGATGGCTTTGCTGTAATCATACGATGTATTACCCGGATAAAGTAGCAGGGGTGTTACGAAAAGATAAGCCGCGCCTAGCCATAGCCGCAACCTGGGGAGCGCTCGGCTGAGCGCTTGAGCTGGAGTCGGCCGGGCGCTGGCCCGGTGGGTCTTCTTGCTTTTAGCCATCTGAATTAGTCGGGGAGTTTGGTAGCTCGCCCTCCTCCAAGTTGGAAGTTATCCTTGGATTCTCCTGCGCAAGACTTCATAAAATCCCTCTCTTGATCCAATCATAATGACTAGCACAACCGCTTGTTCAGGATATATTTCGTAGACAATTCTATAAGCTCGACCCTAGTAATTGATGTGATAGGACCAAAGTCCCTTAAAATTATGGGATAAGGGATCCGCTTGATAAGGGTCTAGTGCGATGTGCGGATAATGCTCTTGCAGAATCTGTTTTTGTAATGTCTTATCCAGTCTTTTGAAGTCATGCTTGACTCTACTGTAAGTTTCGATTCTGAAGGAATTATCACTCGGCAAGCAATTCCTCCCTAGAGAGGGTTTCCCCTGCTTGGAACTCTTGCTTGGCCTTGGTCCAACGCTCAGTTAACTCGGCCTGTAAGGCGGGATTGAAGAGGATCTCCAGCGTCTCAAGCTCACCGGGCGACAACTCTTGTAAAGCCTTTGCCAATTGATCTAACCGTAGTTCAACTTTAGGCATCATGATCACCTGTTACCCTTGTGTTAAGACTATCCTCATCTGTAACTGGCTGTCAAACTTATCCCTGCACTTGCCCTGCACAAGGCTCGATTGGATAATGAGCTGTGATCCACTCTCCGATGACGTTCCGGCGGGCCAGATGATGCGCGTAGTGCAGATGCAGGCATTTGACCCGCTCGAGGTCGCCCAGCCCCCCGATGCCGCGCTCCCAAAAGGCAGCCCACCAGCGCGGATCACGCCGCACCCGCTCTTTGTCTCGTTGATTTAACGAGCTCCAGCGCTCCAGTTGATAGGCGCGTTGGTCACTAGCATAGCGCGCGCGCAGCCGGACGTCGCTGCGGAACAGCTCTTCAAGCTTACGAATCAGTCCCTGATGCTCTAGCTTAGCAATCTGGCGAACCAGCCTGGGGCAGCTCAGCCAAAAGATGGTCGGGAAGGGCTCTAATAGGCCGGCTTTGTTCTCGATCAGCGGATAGACTCGAATCACCTGGGGATGGCCGGCCAGGCAGTAGCGCTCGACCTGCAATAACCCTCGCGGCTCTCGACCTAACTGGCGGGCGATAAGCCCCAGTTCTTCTGGGCTGACCTCGGATCGCTGGCTGATTGCGGGGCACATAGCTCGATCAGGGCGAGGGCGGCGCTTCGCAATCCAGACAGCGCACTTGCCAGGGCTCGGTCACCTCAATCTCCGGACCGTTGTACTCGCCTAATTCGCCTGTGAGCTCGATCTGACGCCCCTGGAGAGCAAAGAGATCCAACCCGGAGCCGTTAAAGTGCGAGATGGCGCAGCTAGGAACAAAGCCGGTAAAGTCGGTCTGATAGTCCTTGCCGGCGTCCAGGAAGATATTGCCCTTCTTCGATTGGAAAACCCCCTGCACGGCGTAGCGCACCGTGACCGTTTGCCCCAGATATTTTCTCTCTTTGGCGCTCTCGGTTGACAAGAGGGCAATGTCGCCCGGTACGCTGGCCTCACGCTCGTTGGAGTAGCCGGTCCACTGTCCGGCGCTCCGGCTCCTCACCCGATAAAAATAGCGCCTTCCCGGCGAGAGCCCCCGATCGACATAGTACCAGGCACTGCCCGGCAGGTCGGCGCGCTGCTCGCAAGGTCCAGCGGAAGAGCTCGCTCGGCAGACCTCATACCGATCAATCAGGCCCATCTGCTGCGGTCGCCAACTGACCAGTGCCGTGCCGTCGCCCGCCGTACCGAACTGCTGGATCTCCACCCGCGGTGGCTCGCTCCTGTCCGATTGGTAGCGCAGGGCATCCTGATAGAGCCGGTCAAAGTTCTGACGATAGCGCTCCGCGACCTTGGCGCTGCGGATCACCAGCAGGTCTTCATCGTTGGCCCCACTAGGGCTGGTCCCCAGACCGGAGGCCGACCAGTTGGCCGAGCCGGAGACCACGATCTGATCGTCAATCACGGCATACTTGTCGTGCAGCAACCCGGGGTCGGCATCCAGCGTTCCGATGCCAGCTTGCAGCAACTCGTCCACCTTGGAGAACTGGCAGCCTGCCAGGCCGGTGAAGTCCCAGATGGCCTGGATCGTCACCCCCCGTTGCTGGGCCGCTAAGAGCGCCTGGAAAATATCGTTCTGGGTGAAGGCGAACATGGCGATCTCGATGCTGGACTTTGCCTGCTCGATCAACTGTTGCAGCATTTTCTCCGGGTGATCGGCGGGCGAGAAATAAATTGCGATCGGCGTGCCGTTAAGCTGAAAACGCTCTTGATTATTGTCCTCGCTCTGGCGGCCGAATTTCTTTTGGACGAACATTTGGGTGAATTCAGCCTCATAGGCCCTTGCCACGGCTTGATCAACGATCTGGATCGCATTGTTGGCATCGAAGTAAAGCCCTGCTTTGGTCCAGTTGGTCGAGCCGGACCAGACGGTTTCTCCGTCTACTATGACGAACTTATCGTGCATCAGGCGTCGGTTGTTATCCAACTGCAACTGCACACAGGAGGGGAACGGCTGACCGTGGAAGGTCCCGCGCTCGAGCAGCAGCCTGACCCGCACCCCCCGGCGGCAGGCCCGCTCCAGCGCTTGCATAATCGGCTGGGCGCTGACGCTGTAGACGGCGGCATCGAGCGACTTAGCCGCCGAGTCCAGCAGGGCGATCAGCGCCGGGGCGAGCTGACCCCCCTGGGCTTTCAGGTCGGTCATCAGCGGCAGACCGGCTAAGGGGTCATTGAAGTAGACGTTCAGCGAGCTGGGCCCGCTCTGACCAGCGTTGCTCTGACCGGAGCAGGCGCTCAGTCCCCCGGCGAGCAGGGCTACGATCATCATCGCGCTGAGTGCCATACGTGTTAGCCTGCCGGACATGAGCGTCTCAGTCTTGCTCTTTTCTGCTCTGGAGCTGGGTGCGCAGCTCGCGCAACTGGGCTTGCAGATGCCAAGGCATCCGGGCATACACGTCCTCGAAGAGGCTCTCAGGCGCCGGGGGAGCGGCCGCCTCGGCGACCGCGATAGCCTGGCCGATCTCTTCGTCCAGTGCTTGGCGCAGCGTCTCATCGTCACCATCGCTCCAGAGTTCTTTAGCTTGGAGATAATGGGCAAATCGCTTGATAGGATCACGCTTTTGCCAGGTGCGTACCTCGGCCTGGCTGCGATAGCGGCTGGGGTCGTCCGAGGAGGAGTGACCGCCGACGCGATAGGTCACGGCTTCGATCAGCGTCGGTCCACCTCCGGAGCGGGCTCGCTCGGTGGCCTCTTTGGTGGCACGATAGACGGCCAGCACGTCGTTGCCGTCCACCCGCAGGCCGGGGAAGCCGTAGGCCTCGGCCTTGACGGCTATATTGGGCGCCGCCGTCTGCCGGGCCAGGGGAACCGAGATGGCCCACTGGTTGTTCTGGCAGAGGAAGACCACCGGGGCGCGCGCGACGCCGGCGAAGTTCATCGCCACATGAAAATCCCCTTCGGAAGTGGCGCCGTCGCCCAGATAGGCCAGGGCGACCAGCGGATCGCCTTTGAGCTTGGCCGCCCAGGCGAAGCCGACCGCGTGGGGCAACTGGGTGGCGATGCAACTGGACCAACTGACGAAATGGGAGGGTTGATGTGAATAGTGACAGGGCATCTGGTGACCCTGCTGCAGGTCGAGGGAGTTGCCGATGCACTGAGCTACCAGTTGCTCCAGAGGGTAGCCGCGCAGCAGGGCGGCTCCTCCCTGACGCAAGGCGGGGAAGATCCAATCTTCCGGCCGCAAGGCGTAGGCGCTGCCGATCACGCTGGCCTCTTCGCCGGTGGAGACGCCGTAGAAACCGATGCGGCCCTGGCGCTGCAGCTTGAGCAGCCGTTCATCGAGCAGCCGGGTGAGCAGCATGGCCCGATAGAGCCGCTGCAGCTCCTCCGGGTCCAGTTGCGGATCGAGTTGGGGGTCGGCCCGTCCCGTTTCAGCCAGCACTTGCAACAGGTCGGCGCTTTTCTTTCCTGATCGTGGTTTGGTGCTCTTGGGCATCGGGTGCTCTCCTTCCATAGGAGTGTCTAGCCATACGCTCCTACTGATCTCCGTCATTCTAGGTCAAGTGCAGACCGAAGGCAAATTGCTTCCGTCAGAAAGAGTGCGCCAGGTGATATAATACTCTCTGAAGCGACTTGACAAGAGGTGAGTGGCTAGGTATAGTAGTAAAAGGCCGAAGCAAGGTTCTTTGGCCTGAAGGGTAGTAAAGAGGGCAAACGGTTAGACTTAGAGGAGGGAATATTACGATATATCCTCTCACTTCCCAAGTGAGGCTTACCTCCCACGGCTTGGCCGCGGCACCCTTCGTGCGTAGAGCACTAGAGACTCTACCAGCTGCCAGGGTTTTGCTCGCGTAGTTTGCCTCCTTAAACGCGGGATTTTTCCCCAGCGGTTCTTAAACAGCGGGGGTGCCGCGGCACAAGCCACTCTTCCCCTCAGTGCCATACTGGCAGCGCAGAGTAGCTCAGAGCTGCTCAGTTTGTCAAGTCGCTCGGCTTAGCGCTGGCGCGATAGGGGTTTGCGCGGCTCTCTCCGATGATCTATAGTCAAGCCATCATCGCTCTAGGGCACTCTCTAGCGCTTCAGTATCTGTGATAAGGAGGATTTTCAGATGGCTTCACCTGGCTACTATCGCTTTCCCACACTACATAATCAGCAGGTTGTCTTCGTCAGTGAGGATGACCTGTGGACCGTCCCGACCGGCGGCGGCCTGGCCCGCCGCTTGACCTCCGGCCTGGGCTCGGCCAGCTCGCCCACCCTCTCCCCCGATGGCCAATGGCTGGCCTTCTCCGGTCGAGACGAGGGACCCACCGAGGTCTATCTCATGCCCGCCCAGGGCGGCCCGCCCCAACGCCTGACCTTCTTGGGCGGCAACCTGCTGGTGGTGGGCTGGAGCCCTGAAGGGCGGATTCTCTTTGCGGCCAACGCCGCAGAGCCCTTCGCCAATATCTTTCGGCTCTATGCCCTCTCGCCCCAAGCAGGCGAGTCTCCGGAGCTTTTGCCCACCGGCCCGGCGCTCAGCCTCTCTTATGGCCCCCAGGGCGGCCGGGTCATCGGTCGCAATGCGATAGACCCAGCACGCTGGAAGCGCTATCGCGGCGGCACCACCGGCGACCTCTGGATAGATCCGCAGGGCTCAGGGGACTGGCGGCGACTGCTCAAGCTGCCGGGCAACCTCTCCCGACCGATGTGGATCGGCAAGCGCATCTTCTTCCTCTCCGATCATGAAGGCGTAGGTAATCTTTACTCTTGCCTGCCTTCCGGTCGCAGCTTAAAGCGTCATACTGACCATGACGAGTTTTACGTGAGATATCCCGCCTCCGACGGCAAGCGCATCGTCTATCATGCCGGCGCGGATCTGTATATCTACGATCCGGCGAGCGAAAAGAGCGCTCCCATCGAGATTGAGTATCGCAGCCCCCGCACCCAGCGGCAACGCAAGTTCGTCCAGCCGGCCAAATATTTTGAGGAGTATGACCTGCATCCTCAAGGGCATCTCTTGGCCCTCACCATGCGTGGCAAGGCTTTTACGCTGGGCAACTGGGAGGGGCCGGTGGTGCAGCATGGCCAGCCGGACGGCGTGCGCTCGCGCCTGGCCCACTGGCTCAGCGACGGTAAGCGACTGGTGGTCGTCTCCGATGCCCAAGGCGAAGAGCAGTTGGAGATTCACCAGGCCGAAGGTCCGGAAGCGCCTCAATGCCTCAAGCTCGCGCTGGACATCGGCTCTCCCACTGAGCTGCGCGTCTCGCCGCTGGCCGACCAGCTCGCGCTGGCCAATCATCGCAATGAGCTGATCCTGGTAGATCTTAAAACCAAAAAGGCGCGCTTGCTCGATAAGAGCCCCTATGCACCGATCACCGGCTTCGACTGGTCGCCGGACGGGCGCTGGTTGGCCTATAGCTGCGCTCAAAGCCGGCATACCGCGGTGATCAAGCTCTGCGATACCGAGTCTGGCCAGCTCCATACGGTCACCAAGCCGGTCCTGCAGGATATCTCGCCGGTCTTCGATCCCGAAGGCAAATATCTGTACTTCTTATCTTACCGCGAATTCGATCCGGTCTACGACAGCTTGCAGTTCGACTTGGGCTTTCCGCGCGGGGCGCGTCCCTATCTGCTCACGCTGCAAAAGGAGCTGCGCTCGCCGTTCGTGCCGGTGCCCGAGCCGCCTAATGAGAAGGAGAAAGCTCAAGAGGGCCCAAAAACCACCTCCGAGGACCCAGAGGCCCAGCAGGAGGAGAAGCCTGCTCCGGTCGTGATAGACCTTGAGGGCATCGAAGAGCGTCTGCTGGCCTTCCCCGTCTCCGATGGGCGATACCAGCAGATCGCTGCGATCAAGGGCAAACTGCTCTACAGTGAGCTGCCGATCGAGGGCAGCCTCAAGCATAACTGGTTTCAGATGAGTGAGCCGCCGGCCAAGGCAACGCTCAAGGCCTATGATTTTGAGTCAAAAAAAGAAGAGACGCTGATCAGTGGCCTGACCAGCTTTAAGCTCTCCGGAGATCACCGGACGCTGGTCTATCGCGCCGGCAATCGCCTGCGGGTGCTCAAAGCGGGCGAGAAGCCCGATGAGAAGCTGGCCAAAGAGCCGGCCGGCCACAAGTCTGGCTGGATCGACCTGAGCCGGGTCAAGATATCGGTGGTGCCCCCGGCCGAATGGCGTCAGATGTACCGTGAGGCCTGGCGACTGCAGCGCGATCACTTCTGGACCCCGGATATGTCGCAGGTGGACTGGCCAGCGATCTATCAGCGCTATCTACCCCTGCTGGAGCGGGTGAGCAGCCGGGCAGAGTTCTCGGACCTGCTGTGGGAGATGCAGGGCGAGCTGGGCACCTCGCACGCCTACGAGATCGGCGGGGACTATCGGCCGGAGCCCCATTACGACCTGGGCTTCTTGGGAGCAGATCTGGTCTATGATCGGAAAATTAAAGTCTGGCGGATCGTGCGCATCATTCGCGGCGATCCCTGGGACGATGAAAAGAGCTCTCCATTGGGACGACCGGGGCTAGGGGTACAGGAAGGGGATACGCTGCTGGCCATCGGCGGACGACCTTTGGATGAAAAACTCTCGCCGGCCGAGCTGTTGGTTGATCAGGCCGGGGTGGAAATCCTGCTCACTGTGGGCGATGAGCGGGGCAAACACCCCCGCAACCTAGCAGTGAAAACGTTGAGCGGCGAGACGCCGGCGCGCTATCGCGACTGGGTAGAGCAAAATCGCCGCTATGTCCATGAGCAAACTGGAGGCCGGGTGGGCTATCTGCACATCCCCGACATGGGGCCGCGAGGCTACTCCGAATTCCACCGTTACTTTCTCGCTGAGATTGACCGCGAGGGGCTGATCGTTGACGTGCGCTTCAACGGCGGGGGGCACGTTTCCGAGCTTATCTTGGAGAAATTGGCCCGCCGCCGCGTTGCCTACACCCAAACGCGCTGGTTTGGCACTGAGCCCTATCCTCAGGATTCGGTGGCCGGCCCGCTGGTGGCACTCACCAACGAGTATGCCGGCTCGGACGGTGATATCTTCTCGCACAACTTCAAGCTGCTCAAGCTGGGCCCACTGTTGGGGATGCGCACCTGGGGTGGGGTGATCGGCATCTGGCCCCGACAGCGGCTGGTGGACGGTGGGATCACTACGCAACCGGAGTTCTCCTTCTGGTTCAAGGACGTGGGCTGGGGCGTGGAGAATTACGGTACCGATCCCGACATCCCCGTCGAGATGCGCCCGCAGGACTACGTAGCCGGTCGGGATCCGCAACTGGAGCGCACAGTAGAGGAAGCCACCAAGCTGCTGGAGGCTCATCCACCCGCTCGGCCTGATCTGAGCGAGCGGCCCAGTCGCCGGCAGCCTCGATTGCCGGAGCGATAGGAATATGTTGTATTAAAGGAGAACGATCATGCTGCCTGAGACTGTCGTAAGCTATCTCAACGAGCATTCGGAGCAGTTCGTCGCCGAGTTGCAGCGGCTCTGCCGTCAGCCGAGCGTCTCGGCCCAGAATCTGGGCTTGGGCGAGTGTGCCGAGCTGGTCAAGACGATGATGGAACAGGTGGGACTGCATACTCAGCTCTTTGAGTTGGAAGCCGGACCGCCGGTCGTCTACGGCGAGCTGCAGGGCCGCAGCGACAAGACGCTCATCTTCTACGATCATTATGACGTGCAGCCGCCGGAGCCGCTGGAACTGTGGCAGAGCGATCCCTGGGCGGCAGAGATCCGCGATGGGGTACTCTACGCGCGCGGGGCCTCGGACAACAAGTCGAACATCGTCTCACGGCTCAAGGCTATGGAGGCTTGGCTGCAAACCGCAGGGCAGTTGCCCTGTTCGGTCAAGTGGGTCATCGAGGGCGAAGAGGAGACGGGCAGCCGACACTTGGGCCAGTTCATTCGTGCCGAGCGCGCTCGCCTGGCCGGCGATGGCTGCATTTGGGAGTTCGGCGGGCTGGACGACGATGACATCCCGGCGATCGTCTTGGGGCTCAAGGGGATGCTCTATGTCGAGCTGACCGCCCGCGGCCCGGCGGCCGACCTGCATTCGGCGCGCGCGGCCATCGTGGAAAATCCGGCTTGGCGGCTTGTGCAAGCTCTGAGCACGATTCGCGATGCTGCGGGTCATGTCACGATCGAGGGTTGGTATGAGCGGGTGCGCGACTTCACCCCGGCGGAGCTGGCCGCGCTTGAGGCTGTGCCGCTACCTGAAGAAGAGCTCAAGCGAGAGCTGGGCATCGCGCATTTCCTGAATGACATGCACGGTCCGGAATTGAAAAAAGCCTTGGCGGGTGGCCCCACGGCCAACATCGCCGGGATTTGGGGAGGCTACAGGGGAGAAGGCCACAAGACGGTGCTGCCGGCCTCTGCCAAGGCCAAGCTCGACTTTCGCCTGGTGCCCGATCAAGAGCCCGAGGAGCTAGCCGAGCGGCTGCGCAGCCATCTGCAGCGCCACGGTTTTGGCGATCTCGAGCTGCAGATCCAGGCTGCAAGCCCGGCGGCGCGCACGCCGCTGGAAGCCGAGATCGTGCGGATGGCGCAGGAGACGGCGCGCCAGGTCTTCGCCAAGGAGCCGATTGTGCAGGTCAGCTCGGCCGGCTCAGGGCCGATGGCCCTCTTCAGCGATCTGCTCAAGCTGCCCACGGTAGCCATCGGCTGCAACCACAGCGGCAGCCAAACCCACTCGCCCAACGAGAACCAGCGCCTGGACGTCTTCCTCGCCGGGACGCAGTGGATGGCCGCGATGCTAGAGCGCTTCGGGCAAGCAGGATAAGGAGGGCTCAACGTAGAGCACTTGCTCCAGGCACACCAACCTGTCATCTTTGACAAGCAGAGACCTTTGGTAAGATAATAGGGTGCAGGAGGTCTGGCTATGGAAGAAGAATCGCGGGTCTTGCGTCCACTTTCGGTTCTCGATCTCTTCGATGAGACTTTCTCGCTCTACCGGAGTAATTTCCTGCTGATGGCCGGCGTGACCGGTCTGGTCTATATCCCACTGGAGATCTTCCGCCAGACCCAACCCCTTCATCAGCTGAAGATAGGACAAGTGACCGTCAGTTGGAGCGGTCTGCTGATCCTCACGCTCATCATGTTAGCCGCAGGACTCATCGTAGAGGCGGCGCTGACCAAGGTGATTACGGAGCGCTATCTAGGACATGAGAGCAGCATCACCGGTGCCTACGGATTCATCCTGCAACGGTTCTACCCTTTCTTGGGGACCCTGATCCTAATGGGTTTGGCCATCTTGGTGGGATTGATCACCCTGGTCGGCTGGATCATCGTCTTCTTCTGGCTCTCCTTTGTCTTGCCCGTTTTTGTCGTTGAGGATCGGACTTATGCTGACGCGATGGGGCGCAGCCGCGAGCTGGCCAAGCAGAACTGGGGCCGGATCTTCTTGGTCGGTTTGATCACCTGGTTACTGAGCACCATCGTTGGTTTGGGTATCGGGGCGTTGGTACCCTGGCTTTTGGGGACATCGCCCACGGGGATCAAGGCCGTGCTGGCCGGCACGCTCCAGGGTATCATTGAAGCTCTCGTGCTGCCGATCGGTTTGATCCCCTTTGTTCTGCTCTACTTTGATCTCCGCGTGCGCAAAGAGGGTTATGACCTGGAGCTCCTGGCCCAGGAGATGGCCGCGCGAGCGGGAGGTTTGAGCGAACAATAATGGCTGCCTACGATGCTCTACCGGATTGCTCCAACGCTTCGGCGCAGCCGTTCGCCTGGCGGCTGGGGTCTGGAGCCGGCGGACCCCTCGCTGAGTTGATTCGATTCCTCTTCTATCTGGCGATCGCCCTGCTGATCGCCTGGGCACTCTACACGCTCTTTCGCCGGCTGATAAGACGCCGCGCTTACGCTAAGCCTGAGCCGAGCACACCGAGCGTCTTCGCCCCGCGCCCCGCCACCGTTCCCGACCTGCTGAGCAGTGCCCAGGAACAGGCCGCTCAGGGGAACTATCGGCTGGCGCTACGCTCCCTCTACACCGCCTTGCTCGTTCATCTGGACCGCTTGGGGGCACTCGATTACCAGCCGACCCAGACCGATGAGGAGCACCTGCGCGCGCTGCAGAAACGGGGCATGCAAGCGCTCTACGCGCAGCTGCGCCCCATCGCCGAGCTGGTCGAGCGCCGCTGGTACGGCCTGGAAGCGACCACCGCCGAGGATTTTCAGCGGGCCAGCCAGATCGCTCAGCCCATCCTGGCCCAACACGAGGCACCATGAGATCTGCGCAATCTCAGGCGAAAGACCTTTGGGTCATCGCCCTGCTGCTTCTCTTCACTGTGGGAATAGCCTATTGGGCCTCGCTGCAGGGGCCGGCCTGTCTGCCGTCCAAGACGAGCCAACTCGGCCTGTGGGCCATCACCCCCTGGCCGGTCAAGCTGGCTGTCGTTCAGATGAGCTTGGCGCTGCTGTTGGCGATATTTACTCTCTCACGGCGCTTCATCGCTCCGGTCCCCTATCAGGGCGAAGGGGTGCGCCGGCGCGGTGAGTATCTCAGCTCGATGGCTCAGCTCTTCCAGCAGGCACAGGCCTCGCAGTTGGTGCTAGAGATCCTCTCAGCCCAGTTCAAACGAGATCTGGCCGCGCTCGTTGGGCTGGCCCCCGCAGCGACACCACAAGCGCTGCGGCAGGCTATCGCCTCCCGAAGGCCGGAGTTGACTTCTCAGGTCGAAGCGATCCTTCGTCAGGCCGCGCAACTCGCCCCCCGACTGGATGAAGCGCGCCTGCTCCAGTTGGGCCGACAGATGGCCCAAACGCGTCGTGCCTGGAGCCGAATGAGATGAAGATCTCCGAGTTCAGTCAAGCGATGAAGGCCCAGATCGCCCAGGTGATCCAGGGCCAAGATGAGGTGATTGAACAGCTTTTGGCCTGTCTACTCGCCGGCGGGCACGCGTTGCTGGAGGGCGTCCCCGGCGTAGCGAAGACCCTCTTAGCCCGCACCTTGGCCTATCTATCCGGCTGCCGCTTCAAGCGCATCCAGTTCACCCCGGACCTGATGCCGGCCGACATTACCGGCACCAACATCTTCGATAGCCGCACCGCAGAGTTCTCCCTGCGCCGGGGACCGATCTTCAGTCAGATCCTGCTGGCCGACGAGGTCAATCGCACACCGCCCAAGACCCAGAGTGCCCTCTTGCAGGCCATGGAAGAGCGTCAAGTGACCATAGATGGGACTGATTATCCGCTGGAGGGAGTCTTTTTCGTCATAGCGACCCAGAACCCCATCGAGTATGAGGGCACCTATCCGCTGCCCGAAGCCCAGCTCGATCGCTTTATGATGAAGATCCTGATCGGCTATCCCAGCGCCGAGGAGGAAGAACGGATCTTGCGCAGTCATGATGCAGGCTTCGATCCTCATGATTTGGCCCAAGCCAGCCTGCACCCACTGGTCAACCAGGAGGAGCTAGCTGCCCTGCAGGCTCGTGCGGGAGAGGTTCGCGTCGAAGATGGGATTTTCCAGTATATCGTCGAGATTCTGCGTCAGACGCGCCAGGCCTATGCCGTCTCACTCGGCGCCAGCCCCCGCGCGGGGGTGGCCCTGCTCAAGGGGAGTAAGGCTTTGGCCGCTCTGCGCGGTCGCGACTTCGTCCTCCCCGATGAGGTCAAGGAGCTGGTCCTGCCGGTGCTGCGCCATCGGCTGATCCTCAAGCCGGAAGCGGAGCTCGAAGGCATCACTCCCGATCAGGCGCTGCAGACGATCATCGACGCCATCCCCGTCCCGCGATGAGCGCTGCACCCCGACCGCAGCCTGTGCGGCGCCTTTTCTTCTCGCTCAGGTTGGCTCTGCTCTTCGGCCTCGGAGGGATCTGGTTGACCCTAACGCCCCTGTGGGTCGGGTTCTTCTGGCTGGGCGTCTTCTACAACCTGGCGCTGGCCGCGCTCGGCGCGACCGACGCTTGGCTGCTGCGCGCCGCCGACCGGGTGAGCGCTCGGCGGGAGTTGGAGCTGCCCCTCTCGCTGGGCCGACCCAATCGGGTGGTGCTTGCGCTGACCCCTCACGGCGGCTTCCCGCTGCAGGCTGAGCTGCGCGACGAGTTCCCCCACGCCTTCAAGAGCGATGCCCGGCGGATGATTGCCAGCCTGAGCTCGGGTCAGACGACCGAGTGCATCTACCATTTGACCCCGTTGCAGCGGGGCAGCTATCGCTTCGGCGCGCTGGTGGTGCGCTTCACCGGCCGGCTGCGCCTCCTGGTGCTCCAACGGCGCTTCCCGCTGGAGACCCAGGTGAAGGTCTACCCCAATATTCTGGAGACCAAAAAGCACCGGCTGCTGGCTCAGCGTCACCAGTTAACTCAGATGGGCCTACGGCCGGTGCGGCGGCGCGGGACCGGCCTGGAGTTCGAGTCGCTGCGCCACTACGTCCCGGGTGATCCACCCAGCAAGCTGGACTGGAAGGCCTCCGCCCGCTGCCGCACGCTGATCAGCCGCCAATACCAACTGGAGCGCAACCAACGGTTGCTGATCCTGCTCGACAGCGGGCGCACCATGGCCAGCCGGGGGATGGGGCTCTCCAAGCTGGATTACGCCGTGAACGCGG
This sequence comes from uncultured bacterium, assembly GCA_913053845.1. Taxonomy (GTDB): domain Bacteria; phylum Bipolaricaulota; class Bipolaricaulia; order RBG-16-55-9; family DRJF01; genus DRJF01. The sequence goes on from CAJXGD010000004.1 coordinate 30,044, forward strand.
CGATGCTGCTGGCCTATGTGGCGACGCAGCAGGAGGATCGGGTGGGGCTGATGACTTTTGCCGATGATGTCTTGAGCTATCTCGCGCCGGGTAAGGGGAGCGGCCAGCTAAAAGAGGTGATGGAGCTGCTCTACCGGCTGCAGCCTCGGCCGATCGAGTCGGACTACCGGCGCGCCTTCCTCACCGTGGCACAGCGGCTGCGCCAGCGCTCGCTGCTGGTCCTCTTCACCGACCTGATCGATCCCGACTCCTCCAAGCGGATCATCAGCCAGATCACGCCGCTGCTGCGCAATCATTTGCTGCTCTGCGTGGCGCTCTCCGACTACGAGTGGGGAGACCTGATCCGGGCCGTCCCCCAGGAGAGCGGCGATCTCTATCGTCAGGCGGTGGCCATCTCCATCCTGGAGGACCGCAAGAAGGCCCTGGCCATGCTGGCAGCGCGCGGCGTGCTCACCCTGGATGCCGCACCGGCTGATCTCTCGGTGGCTACGATCAATCGCTATCTGAAAGTCAAGCGCGCGGCGCTGCTTTAGGCTTGCTTCAGCGGCATGACGAAGAGGTAGAGCACCAGCGAGGAGCCGGCCCCGGCGGCGAAGAGCAGCTTGATCGGGGCAGGGGTCAGCGTCGGCGAGAAGAAGGCTTCAATCGTTCCGGCGACGATCAACATGGCGACCACACCTCCCAGCAGCACTGCCGCCCGGCGCGCAGCCAGCTTGAGGGCGGTCTTGCGCGTATAGTCACCGGGGTTGATCAAGGTGTAACCCAACAGGAGTCCGGCCCCACCGGCGATGAAGATGGCTGGCAGCTCGATCACCCCATGCGGCGCGACGAAGCTCCAAAAGCTGAGGCTCACGCCTGCCCTGGCGACGGCGGCGGCGACCGCGCCGAGCATCAGCCCGTTGAAGATGAGCACATAGATCGTCCCCAGTCCCAGGAGGATCCCCCCGGCGAAGGCAAAGAAGGCTACACCGATGTTATTGGTCATGATGCCGGCCGAGGCACTGGGGCGCATGGAGAAGGGCAGCCAGTCCTGCGGCGTCTGGCTGCGGGCGACGATCCTCCCGATCGCCTGTTCAAATCCGGAAGGCAGGATAGCGCCGACCAGATGAGGATTGAACCAGATCAACAAGAAGGCCAAGGCGCCGGTCACGAGAGAGAGGGCCGTCGCCCCGGCGATGAAGGGCCAGAGCGCCCGCACCGCCTGGGGAAAGTCGCACAGGAAGAAGCGAGGAATAGCCGTAAAGCCATGCTTCTCCGCCTGATAAATGTGGCCATAGGCGCGACCGACCAGCCGGTTGAGATCGGTGTTAGCCCGGGGATCTAGCCCATGGGCGCGCGCATAGGACAGTTCCGAGCTCGCGCGCCGGTAGAGCCGGCCCAGCTCCAGGAGCTCTTCGGCGCTGAGGACGCGCAGTCCCCGGCGGTCGATCCGATCCAGGATACCGGCCAGTTTACGCCATTGGCCTGCTTGGCTGGTTTTCATGGCTTGCTCCAGTAGATCGCTTGAATTATAACTGAAATGAGCCGGTGACCCAAAGAGAGGAGCTTTATGACGGAATCGATTCGCATCCTGACGCCGGAGCAGGTGGAACTCGACTACGAAGTGGCGGGGATCGGCTCGCGCTTTGTGGCCGGTCTGCTGGACGGTCTGATCCAGGCAGGCCTGCTCTTGGCCGGCTATCTCGTGGCGCTGCTCTTCGGGATACGCACCCTCTTCTCCGGCGGCTCGCTGACGTTCACGCTGGGATCTTCGGTAGCCATGGCGCTGTTGATCCTTTATGTCTTCGTGGTCTTCTGGGGTTATTTCCTTTATTTTGAGACGCGCTGGAGCGGGCAGACGCCGGGCAAGCGCGCGGTGGGCCTGCGGGTCATCCGTGACGGCGGGCAGCCGATTGACCTACAGGCGGCCTTCATCCGCAACGTGGTGCGCTTGGTGGACCTGCTGCCGGGCTTCTATGGGATCGGCTTCATCACCATGTTCATCAGCCCACACTGGAAGCGACTGGGCGATCATGCGGCCGGCACGATCGTCATCAAGGAGCGCAAGCGCCCACTCGCGGCGTTTAGTCCACCGGAGGCGACCGGCAAGCCCTGGGCGGTGAGCGATTTCACCCTGCTAGATGACCGGATGCTCGGTCAGGTTGCCAGGCTGAAGCGCGAAGACTATCAAGCTATCCAGCGCTTCTTCGCCCGGCGCTCCCAACTGGATCACTGGACTGCGAGTCGTCTGGCACAAGAGCTGGCCACACCGCTGGCGGCCAGATTGGGCATAGGATCAGTTGAGGACGAGCGGAGCTCCGAGCAGTTGCTAAGTGAAGTCGCGCGGGCTTATGAGCGCCTGCACGGGAGCTAGCCGATCACCCCATCGTGCAGCTCGATCACCCGCTCGACCTGGTTCAGGAGCCGCGGGTCATGCGAGGCAAACAGGAAAGTCACCCCGCGCTCGTGATTTAAGCGGCGCAACAGGTCCATCAGCTTTTGCCCGCTCTCCGAGTCCAGATTGGCGGTGGGCTCATCGGCCAGCACCAGCGCTGGCCGGGCGGCCACCGCCCGAGCCACCGCCACCCGCTGCTGCTCACCGCCGGAGAGCTTGTTCGGAAAACGATCGGCATACTCGGCGATCTCCAGAATGCTCAAGAGCTCTAGCGCTCTGTCTCGGCGCTGCCCCTCAGGAACGCCTTGCAGCTCCATCACGAACTCGGTGTTCTCCAAGGCCGTCAGCACCGGGATCAAGTTATAGGCCTGAAAGACAAAGCCAATGCGCCGCAGGCGCAGCCGGGCCAGTTGATCGGGCGTCAGGCCCCCCAGAGCTTGCTGCTCGATCCAGACTTGGCCGGAGGTCGGCCGGAGCAGGCCGCCGATCAGGTGCAGCAGCGTGGACTTGCCCGATCCCGAAGGTCCGGCCAGCGCGGCGAACTCCCCGGCGCGGATTTTCAAATTCACACCGCGCACGGCAGGGGTCTCGATGCCATCGGCGACGTAGCTCTTGCTCAAGCGCTCGGTGCGTACTACCAACTCGTTGGTCATCTTATATCTATTTTCTCCATTGACATTGTTTTTCCTTTGTAGGGGCGCATGGCCATACGCCCCTACAGTTTTCATCCGGCAAAATGCATCGCCTCCACCGGTTCCAATCTCGCCGCCCGCCAACCCGGATAGGCCGCGGCTGTCAGCGCCAGCACGAACATCAGCCCTGCCGACAGAGCAGCCTCGGCCGGCGAGATGCTCAGATAGAAGATATTATTCAGCCCAATAGAAACGAATTCGGCGTAGAAGCCCGGCAAGCGGAAACCCAGGCTGCCCCAGCCCACCAGCGCCAGTCCCAGCGCCGAGCCTAGCAGCGCTCCCAGGCCGGCCAGCAGCACCGCTTCGACCTCGATCCAGCCCAGCACCCGGCGGCGCGAGCTGCCCAAGGCCAAGACCACCCCCAGCTCGCGCGTGCGCTCCAGCACCGATAGATAGAGCGTATTTAGCACCACCAGGCCACCCAGCAAGAAGAAGATCAGGCTAAAAGCCAGATAGAGCGGCTGGATTATCTTGAATAGCCCCACAGTTGCCGGGGCCAGCTCCGCCCAGGTCTCGACCAGATAATCGGGGCCCAGTTTCGCTTGCAGGCTCCGAGCTTCCCGCTCGATCCGTGATTGGTCCCAAGGCCCCGAGATATCTTTTAATAAGACGACCACCGAGCTGGCCGCCTGGGGATTATGGACCAAGCTGCGCGCGTCGGCCAGCGGCAGCTCTATAATAGAGCGGGAGAGCTGCGGCGAGGGCGGCGCGAGGCTTCCCACCACTTTGGGGATCAGCACACCGGTACCAGTACGCAGGCTGGCGCTGAGCAGGATGACCGACTGGCCCACTTTAAGATGCAGCGCCTTCAGCAAGTTACTGCCTGCCAGGGCGACTTTGCGATCACCGGCCTTCAGCGGGCGGCCCGTCCGCACCCATTTATCCAGCGCGCTGAGCTGACCGGCCTTGCCCGGCCGGACCCCGCGCAGCAGCACGCCGCGCGAGCGGTCACCGTGGGCGGCCAGCGCCGGCAGGTCCAGGCGCACGGCGAATCTCTCTATTGCCGGATCCTGAGCGATGATCTGCAAAACGGGCGTCACATTTTGAATCAGGGGCAGGCCGGTCTGCAACTGGCGATAGTCGGCCCGGTGAACCTGCAAGTGTCCCGTCTCCAACTGGGTGGTGCTCTCGAAGAGATTGCGCTGGACGGCATTAGAGAATCCCCACATCAAGTCCAAGATCAGCACCGGCAGGAGCACCGCCAAGAGCGTCAGGACAGAGCGACGCCGGTTGCGGCTCAGGTTGCGCCAGGCCAGCCTCAGGGAGAACCGCATTGGGAGTCGTCCGCCAAGCAGGCCAAGCTGAAGCGCTCCGGCGGGATCGCTATATCCAGCTCGAAGGAGGGGTCCACCGTGCTCTCGGAATAGTTGCCCTGATGCAACAGGTCGTTGGAGATGGTCTTGGTGGGGATAACCCGCCCGCCGCGCACGACGAAATCTGAGAAGCTGGTCTCGCGGATCAGGCTGTTGCGCTGATCGTAGGTGTCCATCAGCAGCACGGCGCAGTTGCTATCCAGCAGGTCCAGCTCCAGTCGCCCGTAGACCACTGGCGCCTCCGGCTTGGGCGTGAGCACCAGATGGTCAATCAGTCGGCCTGATTTATCCTTGCGGCTGCCGGCCAGCTTGACCGTGTACTGCTCGCTCAGCGTGCCGCGATAGAGGTCTTCTAGATTGAGGTCGGAGCCCAGGAAGGCCTGGCTCAGCGAGGCGCTGGGCAGGGGAACGGCCTGACCGGCCGCCGGGCTATAATACCAGAGTTGGTCACCCTTGAGCAGGTAGCCGCTGCCTGCCTCAGCAGCGGGCGCGAGCAGCCGAATCATCACCTGTTTGTTCTCCTGAGCGCTCCAGACTTCCATCCGAAACTCTTTGGAGAAGTCGGCGCGAAATACCTTCAGATCTTCGCTGCCGTGGTAGGAGCTTGTCACCCAATTATGGCGGGCGCAGGCCAAGAGATCTGCCCCGCTGCGGGGCTCCCCGGCTGAGGCAGCCCAGGGGAGCATTAACAGCAGCAGCAATGTGAGCGCATAAAATCTAGACATAGCGCATCGCCTCCGTAGGTTCGAGTTGGGCCGCGCGCCGGGCGGGCAGGCGGGCAGCGAGCAGGGCGGTCAGCACCACGGCGATAAAGGCATAGATACCGTGCCAGACTGAGACCATGCTGTAGAGTACATGGGGCATGCCCAGGTCGGGAAAGGCCTGGGAGTAGGCGCTCAGATCGAAGCCTACCCGCGCCAGATAGGCGTTGAGGCCATAGCCCAGCAGCGCTCCCAGCAAGAAACCCAGTCCGGAGGTGAAGAGCGCCTCCAGGCCGATCAGCCGCTTCAGTTGACCGGGACGCAGTCCCAGGGCCAGCATGATCCCCAGCTCGCGGGTGCGCTCCAGCACGGTGGCGGTGATGGTGTTGGCCACGCCGAAGCTGGCCAGGAGCGCCAGCAGGAACATGGTGGGCCAGCCCTCGAAGCGACTGGCCTTGGATACGGCGCTGAGCAGCGGATTGAGCTCCATGAAGGTCGAGACTTTTATCCCTGGCCCCAGTAGCGCCTGCAGCCGAGCTTGCAGTCTGGCAGGATGCTGAACGGCCAGGGCCAGCTCTGAAGCTCCCTGGACTTCGGTGAGTGCCCTGGCATCTTGCAGATGAATGAATACTGTGTAGCGATCCAACCGCGGCAGGCCGGTGGAGAGCAGGCCCACCAAGCGCAGCCCCAAAGAATGTGGTCTGGTCAGCCCTTGGACCTGGAGCACTGCCCGCTCGCCCAGGCGCAGGTTGAGCTGCTGAGCCAGCGGGCGGCCCATGACGATCTGGCCGGGCCGGGTGAGAAACCGGCCGGCTATTAGGCTTTTTGACAGAATAGTCGTCCGGCTTTCCAGCTCCGGATCAAAGCCGCGAATCTCTACCCCGGTGCTGCCATAAGCGCTCTGGATCAGGCCCTCGGCCAGCAAGCGAGGAGAGAAAGCTTGAATTCCAGAGATCTTTTTTAATCGGGCTTGCAACGCCGCCAACTGGTCAGCGGGAAAAGTCAGTTTGAGATCGGGATCAGCCAGATAGCCGACCCGGTGGAGTTGCAGACCACCGGTATCCAGAGAGACCTGAGCCCGGACCATGGAGCTCACAAAACCGTCTTCCATCCCCCAGAGCACGATGATCGCCCAAGTGCCCAAAGCCACAATGGCCACCATCAGGGCCGTGCGGCGACGGCTGCGTCGCAAGTTACGCCAAGCTAAGCGGGCCAATAGCATGATTACTCACCTGAACTTATCTGTTTAGCGCTCTTCAGTCCGCTGCCGGTGAGCGGCAGCAGGACCGGCTCGTCGGCGGGCAATGATTCCCGCAAGCGCTGCCAGCCGGCCAGCGCCGCCGCCGAGGTCGGCTCAACGTAGAGCCCTTGATGAGCCAGCTCCTGCTGTGCCCGATAGATCTCTTCCTCGGAGACGGTCACGACTTGGCCGCCCGTCCGGCGCAACGCTCTCACGACCTGCTCCAGGCGCACCGGGCTACGCATGGCAATGCCTTCGGCGATGGTGGGCCCGGTGCTCTGCCGCTCTTGCTCTACTATCTGGGTCGGTGAATGTTCCGCAAAAGCTGCCCAGAGCGGCGCGCAGCGCTCGGCCTGCACCGCGACCAGCCGCGGCAACCGCCGGATCAGGCCGGCCTCTTTTAGCTCACAGAGGCCCAGATAGCTGCCATAGAGAAAGGTGCCCTGTCCGACGGGATAGATCAGCCACTCTGGCAATTTTTCGCCGAGCTGCTCCCAGAGCTCATAGACGAAGGTCTTGAGGCCGGCCAGCGCCCAAGGGCTGTAGACGTGCGAGGCGTAGTAAGCTTTTGTCTCGCCGGCCAACTGCCGGGCCCGCTCGCCGGCCTGCTCGCGCGGGCCGGGGACGCGAATCGTCCGTGCCCCATAAACCTCAATTTGGCGCAGCTTGGCCGGTGAGGTATAGGCCGGGACGCATATCTGGGCCTCGATTCCGGCGCGGGCGGCGTAGGCGGCCAGGCTGGCCGCGGCGTTGCCGGAAGAGTCTTCGACAACTTGGCCAACACCTAAGGCGCGCAAGGCGCTTACCAACACGCTGGTGCCGCGATCCTTGAACGAGCCAGACGGCGCCAGGAACTCCAGCTTGAGCTGCAGCGGGCGACCGGCCAACTCGAGCGAGACGATGGGCGTCCAGCCCTCACCCAGTGAGACCGGCTCGGCCCCTTCCGGTAGGGGCAGCAGCTTCCGGTAGCGCCAGAGGCTGAACTCCCCTCGCTCGATGACTGCCGTTTGAAAAACCGTACGCTCGGCCGGCTCTAGCAAGCCACCGCACTCACAGCACCAGCGACCGCTATCGTTGGCGTAGTGCTGCCCGCAGCTCGCGCATAGGAAAGCCATCGGCTTCAGACGCTGCCGCTGAGCACGCCCGCGACCAGCAGCGCCGCGGCGACCAGGTCGCCGGCACCGGCCAAGGCCATCCAGAGCAACTCGCGCTCGGAGTACTGGACATTCTCGCGCGGGAAGGCCAGTCCCAGTACCCCAAAGAGAAAGAAGACCAGCCCAATCCCTCCGAAGGCCACAGTGGCCAATAAAAATATGATGCGGATGATTTCGATCACCTACCGCCGGGTGGCAGATAGAATTTGCCTTGCTTTTCCGCCTGTCCGCGTCGCAGCAGCTCGTGGGCCGCACCGGTGAGCTGACGCCAGGCCACTTCCAACTCCTCTCCCAGTTGCACCAGGGTGATGCCCTCAGGATGAGCGACTATCACCTGTTGCATCGCCTCCAGACGCTGCTCGAACTCCAACTCCGGTTCTGGTCGTGAGGGGTGCTCCGCCGCTGTCTCCTCCATCGGCTCAGGAGATGGCTCACGGCGGCGGGCTTCGGCCAGTTCGGCGGCTCCCCGCCGGCGCGCTCGCCAGAGCAACAGAGCCGGCAGCAGGCTGAGGGCCGCCGCCGCGATGAACCAACTGCCGGTGATGGGTTGGAAGGGCAAGAAAGCGGCCGCAAGTTGCAGCAAGAAGGCCAAGAAGAGCAGGCTGAGCGCCGAGCGGGCCAGTGAGCTCATCTCCGCCGGAGAATAGATCCTGTATGAAGGCACCCGGCGCACCTGGGCCAGCAGCAACCAGATCACCCCCACCTCCAAGATCAGCCCCGCGAAGAAGACGACGGCATTAAGCGTCCAGAGACTCATCGAGCTTACCTGCCCCCCTCTGACGAGATTTGCTCCATCCCGTATGGATGATAAGGTCATCGCCCCTACAATGCAAAAATTGTAGAGCATCACCGGCCTCGGAGGCAAATCGTCGGGCCGCCGCCAAAATATTGGCAGCACTGGACCTAGAGCGTTACAATGATATCTGATTTGGCAGCGAAGCATTGGCGGGTGAAAACCAAACGGTGTGTTGTTAGACCCAGGGTGAATGCTTCGCCCCTCCATGAGCGAGATCGAACTCCAACGGGTCGCCGATTATATCTGGGAGATCCCGGCCAAGGGCGGGATGCGTGTGCCGGCGCGCGTCTTCGCCTCCGAAACCCTGCTGGCGGGCATCCGTCAGGATGCCACGCTGAGACAGCTACGCAACACGACCTATCTGCCCGGCATCTATCCCTATGCCTGCGCCCTGCCCGATGCCCATCAGGGCTATGGCTTCCCCGTGGGTGGCGTGGCCGCGATAGACGCGGAAGACGGTGTGATCTCACCTGGCTCTATAGGCTTCGATATAAATTGTGGCGTTCGCCTCTGCCGCACCAACTTGAAATATGACGATCTGCATGGCCAGGAGCAGCAATTGGTCAATCAGCTCTTCGCCGCGGTGCCCACCGGTCTGGGTGTGGGCAGCATCGCCGGCACGCTCTCGGCCGATGAACTGGACCAGGTCGCGCGGCTGGGGATGCGCTGGGCGCTGGAGCGGGGCTACGCCACCGAAGACGACCTGGCTCACTGCGAGGACGAAGGGGTGCGACCCGGCGCCGACCCGACCTGCGTCTCCCCGGAGGCCAAGGCTCGAGGGCGCAAGCAATTGGGCTCGCTGGGCTCGGGCAATCACTTCTTGGAGGTCCAGCGGGTCGCCGAGATATTCGACGAGCAGACGGCCCGCCAATACGGCTTGCAGCGTGATCAGTTGGTGATCATGATCCACTGCGGCTCGCGCGGCTATGGCCATCAGATCTGCTCCGATTATTTGAAGCGCGTCGCCCACGAGCACCGTCGGTTACTGGCCGAGCTGCCCGACCGCGAGTTGGCCGCCGCCCCGGTGAATAGCCCCGCCGGTCAGGACTACTATCAGGCGATGAACTGCGCCATCAACTTCGCCTGGTGCAATCGCCAGTTGATCATGCACGCCGCCCGCGAGGTTTTCTCGACGATCTTCGGTAAGCGCTGGGATAGATTGGGCATGACGCTGCTCTATGATGTGGCGCACAACATCGGCAAACGGGAGACCCATCTCATCGCTGGCGCGCAGCGCGAGGTTTACGTCCATCGCAAAGGGGCCACGCGCGCTTTCCCCGCCGGCCGAGCGGAGCTGCCCCCGGCCTATCGCCAGGTGGGCCAGCCGGTGCTCATTCCCGGCTCAATGGGCACCGGCTCCTATGTGCTCAAAGGACAAGCTAGCTCGCTGGAGCTGACCTTCGGCAGCACGGCGCACGGGGCCGGACGGGTGATGTCCCGCCGGCAGGCCAAGAGACAGTGGCAGGCCGACGAGCTGCAACGGGAGCTCAAGCGCCAAGGCATCTACGTGCGAGGCCGCAGCAAGGCGACCATCGCTGAGGAGGCGCCGGGAGCCTATAAAGACCTGGATGAGGTGGTGCGCGTCTCCGACGAGCTGGGCATCGGTGCGCGGGTGGCCAAGCTGGTGCCGATCTGCAACATCAAGGGCTGAAAAGAGGGAGTTAGTGAACGAAGATAAACTGAAGCGTCTGGAGGAGTTGTCGCGCGAGCTGCTGCTCATCCTGGGCGAGGACCCGGAGCGGGAGGGGCTGCGCAAGACGCCCCGGCGGCTGGCCGAGCTTTACCGGGATTTGAGCAGCGGCTATCGCATCTCGCCGGAAGAGGTCGTGGCCGATGCCATCTTTCCCGTCGAGTATGACCATCTGATTTTGGTGCGCGACATCGAGTATCATTCGCTCTGCGAGCACCATCTGCTGCCCTTCTTCGGGCACATTCATGTGGGCTACATCCCCAACGGCAAGGTGATCGGCCTCTCCAAGATCCCGCGCATCGTGGAGGTTTTTTCCAAGCGACTCCAGTTGCAGGAGCGCATGACCGAGGAGATCGCCCGTTTTCTGCAACATATCATTCATCCACAAGGGGTGGCGGTGGTCGCCGAGGGGTTGCACCTCTGCCTGACCATGCGTGGGGCCAAGAAGGAGAGCGCCCGGATGGTGACCAGCTCGGTCAAGGGACTCTTTCGGCGGGATGCTCGCTCCCGCGCCGAGATCATGAACCTGATCAGCATGGGCGGCCCGAGCGGACGATGACGTGGTGGAATCAGGAACGCCCCGCCCGCATCTTCGCCTGCAAGAACCCGATCAACCCCAGGGCCAAAAGCAGATCACCCAGGCTGAAGACGTTGGCCCCAGGCAGCCAGGCCGGCGTATGGAAAATATCGCTCAGCCAGACCAGTTGACTGCTAGCTACGATGACGGTGTTGTTGCCATAGTGGCCCAGTCCGGCCAGCTTCGCGGCGGCCCCCACCCGTCCGGCCGCCTGCAATCCGGCGACCGTGGTGGGCATATAACCGCCATTCAAGGTGATCACCAGCAGGTTGAGCGCCATGCCCGCTCCCATGGCCAAGATGCCCCATTCGTGCCAGTTAAGCCCCACGAAGAACAAGAGCAGCAGGTACGAGCCGAGGTGGAGATATTCAGTCCCCACGGTGATCAATGGCTTCCCTGCACCTAGCGGGAAGATCGAGAGCTGGATCAGCAAGGCCAGCAGGATCAGCCAGCCGCCGCGCAGCTTGATCTGAGCCAGATTGCCCAGCCGGCCGCCGCGCAGGTAACCGATGATAATCCCGAGGGGAATGGCCCAGATGAGCAGCATGATGGCCTAGCTTAGTTGAGGCGTTGTTGCCTCTCCACCAAGTGGAAGAAGGCTTCCACGGCCTGGGGGTCCAGATGGGTACCGCTTTCTTCTTTGATGATCTGAAATGCTTTGGCCGGGGGATAGGCTTTACGATAGGGTCGGTCGGTGGTCAGGGCGTTATAGGAGTCGGCCACGGCGACGATGCGCGCCCCGATGGGGATATCCTTGCCAGCCAAGCCATCGGGGTAGCCCTGCCCATCCCAGTGCTCATGCTCGTGGCGCACGATCTGGACTCCGTCGCCATAGATCTCCATGCCCTTGATCAGCTCGGCGCCGATGACCGGATGGCGTCTCATGATCTCCCATTCCTCATCGTTCAAGGGGCCGGGCTTGCGCAGAATCCTGTCGGGAATGCCGATCTTGCCGATGTCATGGATCAGTGCGGCCGACTGGATTGTCTCGACCTGATCGGGTGGGAGCTTCATCTCGCGGGCGATCTCGGCGGAGAGCTGTGCCACCTCTTCGGAGTGTTCAAAAGTATAGGGATCACGCTCGGAGAGAGCGTGGATCATCTGCTCGAAGGTATTCTTAGCTTCGGCGCGCAGCTTGGTATAGTCGCGCAGCGAGATATGGACCAGCACCAGCGGGATGAGCAACAGGATAAGGTTCCAGGGGTTCTGGGCATAGACGACGGCGATCAGGATGCCCAGCACGCCCAAGCTGAGCAGTTGGATATGAAGGTGTTTCAAGTTGAACTTGAGCTGGTAGAAGAAGGGCACGCCCTGGGTCAGGCGGACGATTCCGGCTACCAGCGAGGTATTGGCGATCGAGGCGACAACATAGGCCAGGGCGACCGGGAGATAGCCAATTAGGTTCTGATAGCCCAGTATGCCAGTTGCATCAGATGATGTTTCCAGCAAAGGGTGGCCACCGACTAAAGTGAAAGTTAGCCCAGCTAAAAAGATTGCGACAAGAAGCTGGCCAGTGTTAAAAGCAACGCTACGGAGGAAAGGAACAAATCTCTTTGAGGAGATGAACTCCCAACGAAGGAATATTTCAGCTGAAAGGACAGAAAGCAACACGACCCCAAGTGCAAAGTGTAAGCCACCGAGTACAATTGCAGCCAAATAGAGCGCGATGGCCGTGGAGGTTGCCCTGGTGTAGATGATCTTTATTTCGTATATTTCGGCAAAGAAGGCAATCAGGCTGAAGAGACTAATGGTTAAGACATGTTTTACAAGAAAGGGTAATGATGGAAGCAGATAAACAATGACAATTGCTGCTCCCACAAGACCAACTACTGTGAGATAAAGCTTAGCCTCCCAGCGCAGAGTCATAATAAGCCCATTATAAAAGAGAAGAAGGAGTGGAGCAAGCCCTCTCCTTCATCTCTTAGGTAAATAGATAGACGTCGAAGCAGGAAATCTTTAGTTTAACCACCTGTCCACTTATCAGCCGCTCCGCTCAAGACTACAAAGGCCGCTAGCATCATCAGCACGTAGAGGACCCGACTGCTGTTGATCCGTGCGAAAAACCGGTTCATCCGCTCCTGCGCCTGCTTTACTTCGGCTCCACTTTCCCACTTCAACATAATAACCCTCCTTAGGTTACATCTGGCTTGGATTTATGCTACCATGACTGCACTATAACACACCTAACAAAAAAAGTCAAGCCCCCCGACTGCTCTGAGCCGGTGCTTGACGGTCATAGTGCGCTATAGATCGGCGAAAAGTCACTTTGCTGATGATCTTCCCACCTCGTCCCCAGACCTTGATGGATGCTACTAACGCCACTATTATAGCATAATACCCTCAAAAGTCAAGCGCGCGAATTGCCTCAGCAAAAAAGTACTCCAAATCCTATCGTTTGATCGGGAGACCTGAAGTGACTCGAGAGTTCAGTTCGCGGCGGCGCTGGGACGAACGCTTTTCAGCTCGGGAATCTGCTTCAAAGCGTCTTTGAAGACCGCTTTCAGCCAATCGGTTGCTTCCAGCGCACGCAGGTCAGCGGTGATCGCCGCGCGACGAGAGAGGATTCGCTGGGCTGCCTTTTGAGCAAAAGATGTATCGTTGCCTGGCGCAGTGCTCATCACGCTCAGCGTCTGTTGGGCGATCAGCTCAATGGTGTCCAGATTAAGACGGATGCGATCCAAGCGCTGGCATAACTGTTGATGAAATCCCACCAGCGCGCGTGGCGGCTTGAGGCCCTTTTGGCAGAGCTTCCCGTGCTCATCTGCGATGGCGAACTTTGCGCTATCGCTGACATCGCGCAGTTCGGTAAACTCGGTAGGAACCAAGCAGTAAGCTTCGTTCAGACAACGCATGACCTCAAAGGGCTGCACCAACGAGGGGATCAGGCCATTCAAGGGCACCGGTGCCGACGGTTCAACCGTCTGCTGGGGGCGGAGTACGGTGATGACCCGTTGTTGATAATCGGTCACCGATAACCTCCCCGAGCTGCATGCCGCCATCCCAGTGGCTACACCGATGACCAGAGCACTGAAGGCCAGCCAGCGTAACGTTCGATTTATCAGATACATAGATCTTTGAAGAGTCTCCCGCTTAGCGGCCCTCCCCGCGCATGCGGGGGTCGAGGATCTCCTGGAAGGCATCGCCCAATAGGGCGAAGCTGAGCACAAAGAGGAGCAAGGCGATGCCGGGGAAGGCGATCACGTACCAGTACTGGGTAGGATCACCTGCCGAGCCTACGATCCAATTGCGGGCGAAGCTGGCCAGTTGACCCCAATCGGCATAGCCTTCGGGAGAACCCAGGCCCAGGAAGCTGAGTGTGGCCACGCCGACCATCTGGCTGCCGATGTCCAGCGTGGCCGCGGCCACCACCGGCGAGATGGCATTGGGCAAGATGTGGCGAAAGATAATCCGCAGGTTGCTGGCCCCTGAGGCCCGGGCGGCATTCACATAATCAACTTCTTTGACGCGCAGGACCTCCCCACGGGTGAGACGGGCATAGAAGGGCCAACCGAAGACGATAAAAGCGATGATCACAGAGTTAAGTCCCTTACCCATAAATGAAACCAGCACTATAGCACCGATCAGGGCAGGCAGCGAGAGGAAAATATCCACGACGCGCATGATGAGGTTATCGATTCGTTTCCCGAAGAAGCCGGCGAGAGCGCCGAGCAGCACCCCGACAAACACGATGCTGAAGGTTACTTCAAACCCCACCCGAAAGGCGGTGCGCGTCCCCCAGATGATGCCGTAGTAGATGTCATATTGGTCACCGGTCAAGCCTAAGGGATGCTTGTGCCAATCGGGCGGGAAGCTCCGCCAGGCCGCCGATTCCGGCGGCTCCGGATAGGGTCTGAAGCTAGCACGCGGGATCATGTAGGGATTGCGGGCACCCGACGGCGGGGGCGCTAACCAGGGAGCAGCCAGAGCAACGAAGCTAAAGAAGAGCACCAGAACGAGTCCTATGATGGCCAGCGGACTACGCCGGACTCGCTGGCTGAGCCAGCGCAATCCCCGACGCCGTCGCGCCAGGTAGTCCTGGAACTGCCGCAGGCGATAGGCACTGGCCCTTGAAGTGAATACCCCCTGAGGCTTAGGACGAGCGGTGCGCAGGTGCGTGCGGCGATGGGGTTTGATGAACTTCATCACTCTAGCCTCACTCGGGGGTCAATGATCGCGTAGAGCACGTCAACGATCAGATTGGTCAAGACGACCCCGCCGCTGATGACCAGCGCCGTGCCCATGATGGCCGCGCTATCCAGTTGGGTGGCCGAAAAGACGAAGAAGTAACCCAAGCCGCGGTAGTTATATACCGTCTCGGTGATCGCGCCGCCGGTGAAGAAACCCAGTACCAACAGGCCGCCGACGGTAACCGCGGAGATGAGCGCATTGCGGCGTGCGTGCTTCTTGATGACCACCCGTTCAGGCAGTCCCTTGGCCCGCGCGGTGCGCACGTAGTCCTGGCGGAGCACCTCCAACATCGAAGCGCGCATCACCCGGAGCAGGATGGCCCATTCGAGGAAGGAGATGGTGAAGACCGGACCGACCAGGTGGCGGAAGGCATTCCAGGTGATGTCCCAGCGCCAATTCAGGATCCCGTCAATGGTGTTCAAGCCGGTATAGCGGATGAAGTGGAAAGAGGTGAGATTGCTCACCACCAGGTCGGCCCAGGTGCTCAGGCGGCCGGGAGGGAACCAGCCCAAGATCCCAAAGAAGATTAAGATGAGGAAGATCGCCAGCACGAAGGAAGGGAACCCCCAGCCTAAGATGGCCATAATGCGGGTGAGGTGATCTATAATCGTATTCTGTTTCACTGCAGAGAGGACCCCCAACCAGATCCCCACGATGATCACCGGGATGAAAGAGTAGATCGCCAGCTCCAGCGTTGCGGGAAAGTAGGCCGCGATGGCCTGACTGACCCACATATTGGCATAGGTTGACCAGCCAAGTTTTCCATGAAAGATATTGTCCAGCCAGTTGAGATAGCGCTCCCAGATTGGCCTATCTAGCCCGTAGGTGTGGATGAGCCTCTCAACAGCGGCTGTCCCCCCATGAAGCTGCGTGGGGCTTGAGACGTAAGCCGCCAGTTGCTCTGCAGGGCTGAGCAGACTGAACATGGCGTAGGTGATCAGGGTGACGCCGAGAATAATGACGGGCAGGATAACCAAGCGACGGATGATAAAGGCGATCATGACTGTTCCATTCTACTCAGTTTCAAGAGGGTTAGCAAGGAGGAAGGGGGAGGGCCGCTGATGCGGTCCTCCCCCACCGTTCCGTACTACTTGCCTTGCTATGTCTAATAGTCCTACTTAGACATGTTGTAGAAGTATTGCCCCGGATAGAGGGGGTTATAGAACCAGCCTTTTACCCAGAGCTGCTCGTAGTGCCGTCCCAACGCCTGCACGGTCACCACCGAGGGTGCCTGCTCGAAGTACCATAGCTGCAACTTGTTGTAGTCCGCCTGGCGCTTGGCCTTGTTCAGCTCGACAGAAGCCGAGTTGATCAGAGCATCCCAGTGCGCCTTAGCGTAGTCGAGCAGCGTCTTCCCCTGGAAGCCGGAGAAGGCTCCGTAGCTGGCCATGAGGGGCACCACCCAGTCGTGCGGATCGTGGAAATCCTCCAACCAGCCGATGACGAACATGGTCAAGTTGCCCGCGATCAGATCCTTGAGATACTGCGGCCAGGCCTCACTCTGGATCGTGATACTGAACTTGGGGTTGAGGTTCTGGATGTTCTTTTGGAAGATCTGGGTGGCCGTCTTGCGCTGAGCGTTGCCGGTGTTGTAGAGCAGCGTCAAGTCAAAGCCCTTGTTCCAGAGCTCGCCGGTCTTGTCCACGACGATCTGATCATCGCCCAGGGCCGAGGTCTCCAGCACGCCGTCGGGGCCGGGCTGAATGGTATCGCCCTTGATCACATCATCTTCGGTCAGCACTTGCGCCGAGTCCAGCACACCGTTGGGGCCGGCCACAATGTGGCCCGTGCCGCCCCAGGCCATCTGAAACTCCGCCTTGGCGTCGTTCATGCTGTAGAAGTAGATCGGGTTCTCTGGGTTGTTGAAGGGCAGGCTCGCCGGGATAGGTCCGGTCGGTTGAACCGCCTCGCCCAACCAGGCCTGTTGGATATAGGTCTTGTATTGGAAGGCATAGGCGAAGCCCTTCCTGACGTTAATGTCACTGAAGAACTCTGGCGGCACGCCCTGGCCGTCCATCTTGCCGCTGCCGATGTACTTGCTGGTGGGGTTGATGTCGTACTGGAAGTAGACACCTTGGTTGAGGTTCTCCCCCAGATCCTTGAAGAGGCGCAGAGTAGCGTTCTTGTTGCCGGTAGCCTGGCACTTGTCGCGGTTGGCCGGCATGGTGAAATCTGGGCCACCCGCCTTAGGGGTGCAGAGCTCAGCTACCAAGGGGTCAACTTGGCCAACGTTCTGGCGTGGGACGTAGATCATGTCCGCATCGCCCTTCTGGAAGAGCAAGAAGCGCGTGGAGAACTCGTCGATCCCCTCGATGATCGCTGTCTTCACCGCCGCCGAGGTGCGCCAGTAGTGATCATTGCGGACCAGGATGACCTTCTTGTTGACCCGATCCCAGCTGGCGAGCTTGTAGGGGCCGGTCCCGTTCATCTCGGAGAAGAGCTTGCTCTGCTCCGCCTTGGGATTGTGGAAGAAGCGCCAGGTCGCGGCACCGCCATTCCAGCCCCCGACTCCTTTGGAAGTGACCCAGGTCCAATCGACGATACTGCCCCAGTTGCCCACCAGGGTGGAGAGGAAGTAGGCCGCCGGTTTGGCCAGGCGGACGATGAAGTCGTTCCCCTTGATCTGAAAGTGTCCGGCCATCTCATTAAAGGCCTTCTGGTCCACCTGCTTCATCGTGGCCGTGTAGGTGCCGGGCTTAGTGGGGTCAAAGGCCTTAAGGTCCTTAGCGTATTGATCGGCCACCCCCATCTTCTTGGCCACACCTGCGACGAAGCTGTCCCAGGTGCCGACGTTGAGAATGGGATCGAGCAGGATCCAGATTGGGCCGCCGGCGCGATCCTGGATGAGATCTCGCTCGAAGCTGTACTTAACAGTGAAGGGAGTCAGGTCGTCGCCGTTCTGGAACTTGACGCCCTGGCGAATGTGGAAGGTGTAGGTCAGACCATCTTTGCTGATCGTGCCGTCAGCCACGCTGGGGACGTTGGTCGACAACATAGGTACGAACTCCGAGGCGCTATCCGCCTTGGGGAAGATGAGCGTGTCATAGACGTTCTGTATGACCTCTCCCGATGCGGTGTCATAGCCCCAGGCGGGGTCGAGCGTCTCCGGACCACCGATGGTAGCCTCGATGAGCGTATCGGGGTTCTTCACCTGATTTTGTGCCGCGGAAACGGCCCCGCCTGCCGTCGCGATGAGCAGCAACAAGGCCGCGCCCACTATCCAACGGAGATTGAGATGCCGCCACATAAAGACCTCCTAATTTTTTAAGGGACTCGGCCAGTGAGCCCTTTAGGGGTTCCTCTGTCCTGGCCCCTGACTTATCTAATTATTATAGCACAATACCCTAAAAAGTCAAGAGTACGAAAAGAGATCATTACCAGGGAGAAGTATGATTATAGCTTAAAAAAGCGGGCATCCTTTGACCACTGTCTCTACCGAATTTGTTGCTTAGCTCTGCCCCAAAAGGGCCTGCGCTATTGGCGACCTAGGCCTCGGCCGGCTGTGCGGCGGCCAGCGCCTCCAGTGAGCGCTCGCTCTCGCGATCGAAGAGGTGCAGTTTGCGAGTGTTGACCGAGAGGACCAGCTCCTGATCGATCGGCACCTGCAAGTTGGGCTCGAGCTTGACCACCACTTCGCTGCCGGCCAGATCACCGTAGATGATCTGCTCCGGGCCCAACGGCTCTACTACCCTGACCCTTATCGGGAAAGCATTGCTTTCTTGACCATCGCTCGCTTGCCGGGGCTTAAAATCCTCCGGTCGAATGCCCACAATGACCTCTCGCCCGACATGATCGCTCAGCCGGGCAGCCTTCTCCTTGGTCAGCATCAGTTTAAAAGCCTCTCCCTCGGCATAAATATCGCTCCCTGTGCTTACCAGACGGGCGTTCAAAAAATTCATCGCCGGGCTGCCTAGAAAACCGGCGACGAAAACGTTCTGCGGATGTTCATAGAGCCGCTGCGGCTGATCAACCTGTTGCAATACCCCGTCCTTCATCACCGCCACCCGCTGGCCCAGGGTCATCGCCTCAACCTGGTCGTGGGTGACGTAGATCGTCGTCGTCGCCAGTTGGCGGTGGAGGGCTTGCAGCTCGGCCCTCATGCGCACCCGCAGCTTGGCATCCAGATTCGAGAGGGGCTCATCGAACAAGAAGACTTGGGGGTCGCGCACGATCGCCCGCCCCAGGGCCACCCGCTGGCGCTGACCGCCGGAGAGTGCCTTGGGTTTGTTCTTGAGCTTATTGGTGATCCCCAGCAGTTGGCCCACCCGCTCGACCCGCTCGTTGATCTCACTTTTGGGGAAGTGGCGCAGCTTGAGGCCAAAGGCCATATTGTTATAGACGTCCATGTGCGGATAGAGGGCATAGTTCTGGAAGACCATCGCGATATCACGGTCCTTGGGCGGGACGTCGTTGACGATGCGATCCCCGATCCAGATCTCCCCTGAGCTGACCTCCTCCAGGCCGGCGACCATGCGCAGCAGGGTAGTCTTGCCACAGCCGGAGGGGCCTACCAGCACCATGAACTGTCCCTCCTCGATCTCCAGATCGAGCGAGTGCACCGCGGTGAAATCGCCGAAACGCTTGCCGACGCTTTTCAAGATCACTTTGGCCAACTTCATCGACCTCCTTTAGCGCGTTGATTATGGGTAAAGTTTCGCAAGAATTCAACCGATCAATCTGCCGATTAACTTGTAGAGCACAAAGGCCAACAGCCCGGCAGCGGTAGGGGTGAGAACCCAACCGAGCGTGATCATGAACACTTTAGCGCGACTGACCGCCCGGACCCCTTTGACCAGACCAATCCCGACCAATGCCCCCACGTTGAGCTGGGAGAGTGAGACCGGGATGCCCACGACGGCAAAGAGGTGCGTGACCAGCGCGACGGAGGTCTGGGTGGCAAAAGCGCTCAATGGATCAAGCTGCGTGATGCCGCCGGCGACCGTCTCCGTTACCCCGCCGGCATAGGTCACAGCGCCAAGGGCCACCGCTGCTACGCCCAGCAAGATGATCCAGTCCGAGTGATAACCCAGATTGGCCAACGGGCCGATCGCGTTGCCGATGTTGTTCGCTCCCCAGGAGTAGGAGGCGTAGCCGGCAGAGATGATCACCGTATAGTTCAGCAAATGGTCCCAGAGGCTCACCCGGTGCAGCAGGCGCAAGGGCAATGCCACGAAATAATATATCAGCTGAGAGAGTATCAGCGCCAGGAGCGGCGAAAAAACCCATACGGCAATAATGTCCAGCACCAGCGAGAAATGCACCGGCAGGCCTACCGCCAGGCCTATCCCGGTCATCGCTCCCACGATCGCCTGCGAGGTGGAGACGGGCAGCTTGAGCAAGACGACGGGCAAGGTGACCGCGAGTCCCGCGGAGAGCATGGCGATGAACAGGGCCACCGGCGGGAGCGGAGCGGAGACGATGCCCTGCCCCACCGTCCCAATCACTCGGCCGCCTTCCAACAGGGCCCCGGCGGCTGCGGCCAAGATGACCAGCAGGATCGCCCGCCGATAGGAGATCAGTCCTGAGCCGACCGCAGGTCCAATGCAGTTGGCGCTATCGTTGGCCCCTAGGTTCCAGCCCAGGTAGGCCGCGGCCAGCAGGAGCAAGGCGGTCATGGTTGAGCGCTCGGCGCGCCTCCGCTAGCGGGAGGTCATGATCCGGGCCCGCCCCGCCGCGTTCTCGATGTGATCGATCACGTCGCCGATCTGCAGCATAATCTGAACCAAATGATACTTACTGAAAGCATCGAGCTCCTCTTGACGATAGATCAGTTTGATCAACTTCCCTTCGATCAGATCGGTCTGATGCTCCAACAGGTTGAGCTCCGCAATCAGCTTCCAGACTTGATCGACCTTGGCGCGGGTGAAGCCGGTCTCCAGCACCAAGCGCAGCCGCCGGCCCATCTCTCGGTAGACCCGCACAGTCTCGAGCATCTTCTGTCGGAACTCCTCCAGGCCTTGCCGCATTCCCTCGGTCAACTCGACCTGTAATAGCGGCAACAACCCGGCGGCGTCCTGGCAGCTATCGGCTACTTTGTCCTGCTGCCAAAGGAAGTTGAGCAGATCGGAGCGGGCGATGGGCATGAAGGAGTCGGAGCGCGGCAGGCTGCCCCGCAGTCGGACCTTGAGCAGGTCCGCCTCATGCTCCAGCTGGGAGATATGCCGACTCTGCTCTTCAACCGGCTTGTCCTCGAGATAATCCTGGATCGCTCCGGCCAGCGCCTCGACCGTCTCACAGACTTTGTCCGCATGACACTCCAACAGGTCAAATGAAGGTGATTGATAGATCAGCTTGCGCAGCAGCTTAAGCAATCTCTCCATCAGCGCCTCACCTTGCTATGGAAGGCCTGGCCGCCTGTCAGCTCCAGCCTGGCCCGATAATCGGCCTGGTCCTGCTCGGCCTGTCCCGCATCCCAGTCCAGCCGCTCGCCGATGAGCTTGCTCACTTGAGCCAGATAATCCAGTCCCTGACCGGCGGCAAGCCCCAGCCCCGAGCGGTGCAGTAAGAAGTCCGCCGAGCTACAGACCATCTCTCGCTCCAAGCCGTAGACCACTTGGGCTCTGATCTCCGGGCGCTGAGGACAGAGCTGCTCTCCCAGCTTCGGCTCTCGCTCAACTAACTCTAAGACCTCCTCGAACTTCGTCCCGTAAGTCCGGATCAAGCTTTCGATCTGCTCCGCCGCCAGACCTAAGCGCTCATAGCTCGTCTGGGCCTGCCCGATATAGCTCGGCAGATCGGTGATTGCTCCGCCGTAGAGCGGCAGCTCCCTGGTCCGGCAGCGACCCGCCCGGCCCAGCTTCCCCGCAACGCGATTGACCACCTCCCGGGCCAGCTCACGATAGGTGGTCAGCTTGCCACCTACCAGCGAGATCAGACCCACTAAGCCATCTTTGCTGTGCTCGATGATCCGGTGGCCGCGGGGCACGCGCGAGGGGGCCACCCCTTCCAGCCTGATCAGCGAGCGCACCCCGGCGATTGTATAGAGAATATCGGGCCGCAGTTTGGGGAAGAAGCGCCGCGTTTCCTCCAATAAATATTGCACTTCATCGTCATGGGCGCTCAAGCGATCCAAATCATTCTCGAAGTCCGTGTCGGTCGTCCCGATCAGGCTATACTCCTGCCAGGGGATGGCGAAGAACAGCCGCCCGTCGCGCCGGGCCAGCATCACGATGGCATGTCTGGTGAAGCGCGGCATGACTAGGTGAATTCCCTTGGTCTTCCTGACCAGTTGTGGCAGGCCCAGCGGGCCGTTCAACCGGTCAACCCAGGGGCCGGTGGCGTTGACCGTCCACTTAGCCCGGATCTCCTGGGTTCTGCCAGAGAGCTCGTCGCAGACCAGCGCCCCGCTGACGCGCCGATCCTGCACCAGAAAGCGCATCACTGTGGCATGATTGGCCAACTGCGCACCGTAGTCCGCGGCCGAGAGGGCGTTCTCCACGCAGAGCCGCTCGGGATAGCTCGCCTGACCGTCGTAATAAAGCGCCCCGCCCCGCAAGCCCTCTGAACGCAGCCCCGGCTCCAACCGGAGCAGCTCGGCCGCAGAGAGCCCCCGATGGCCGGGCAGGCTGCTGCCCCAGGAGAGCAGATCATAAAGCGTCAGGCCCAGTCTGACCATCGCCGGGCCATAGCGGTCGCCGTGGTAGACGGGCGTGATGAAGGGCAAGGATTTGACCAGGTGCGGGGCGATACGCAGCAACACTTCTCGCTCCTTCATCGCCTCACGGACCAGCTTGAAGTCGAAGAGCTCGAGATAACGCAGCCCGCCGTGGATCAGGCGCGTAGAGCGCGAGGTCGTGCCATAGCCGAAGTCCTCCTTCTCCACCAAGGCCGTCTTCAAGCCGCGCAGGGCCGCATCGCGGGCGATCCCTGTGCCCACGATACCCCCACCGATGATCAGGAGGTCGAACCGCTGGCCAGACATGGCTGCCAGCTCGCGTTTCATCTCGCTTGCTCCTCCTTGGCCCAGCCCCGTGAGCGCTCTATCGCCCGGAGCCAACCGCGATAGAGCGCTGCCCGCCGCTCCACCGTCATCTGGGGGGTGAATACCCGCTCGATCTTCCGGCTCGCCTGTAGCTCTCTCTTGTCGGTCCAGTAGCCGACGGCCAGGCCGGCGGCGTAGGCCGCGCCCAGCGCAGTCGCTTCCAGCCCCGCCGCGCGCAGAACCGGGATGCCCAGAATATCGCTCTGAAACTGACAGAGGAAGTTGTTGGCCGCGGCGCCGCCGTCCACCTTGAGCTCGCCGAACACCAAATCGGCGTCGGCCTCCATCGCCTGCACCACGTCACGGGTGCGATAGGCCATCGCTTCCAGCGCCGCCCGGACCAGCTCGGCCCGGCCGCTCCCGCCGGTCAAGCCAATAATTAGTCCCCTGGCATAGGGATCCCAATAGGGCGCGCCCAGACCGGCCAGCGCCGGGACGAAGTAGACCCCGCCGGTATCGGCCACCGAGAGTGCCAACTCTTCTGTTTGAGCAGCCTGCTCGATAATGCCCAGGCCGTCGCGCAGCCATTGCACCAGCGCCCCGCCGGCAAATACAGAACCCTCTAGGGCATAGCTGACCTGCTCGCCGGGCGGAGCGCCGGCGATGGTCGTCAGCAGGCCGTGTTGGCTTTTGACCACCCGTCTACCAGTATTCAGCAAGAGAAATAAGCCAGTGCCGTAGGTATTCTTTGCCTCGCCCGCCTCCCAGGCCAACTGGCCGAAGAGCGCCGCTTGCTGGTCCCCCAGATCGCCGCAGACCGGGACATGGCCAAAGGTGTGGGCCCGGCCGTAAAAGTCTGGCTCGGAGCTGGGCCTGACTTCGGGGAGCATCTGGGGCGGAATCCCAAATAGATCTAATAGATCCTCGTCCCAAGCCAAGCGGTGAATATCGAAGAGCATCGTGCGTGAGGCGTTGGTGTAATCTGTGATATGTTGCCCGGTGAGCTGCCAGATCAGCCAGCTATCTATCGTGCCAAAACAGGCCTGTCCACGCTCAGCCTGCTCGCGCAGTCCGGCGACGTTCTGCAGCAGCCATTCCAGCTTGGTGGCCGAGAAATAGGGGTCGAGCGAGAGGCCGGTGCGCTCCCGGACCAACTCCTGGTAACCCAGCGCTCGCAGCTCGGCGCAGCGCACTGCGGTCCGGCGGTCCTGCCAGACGATGGCATGGTAAAGCGGCCGGCCCGTCTTGCGCTCCCAGACTACCGTGGTCTCGCGCTGGTCGCTGATACCGATGGCCACCAATTCTTCTGAGCGCAAATCTGCCTGACGCAACGCTTGGTCAATTACCCGCCGGGCGTTCTCCCAAATCTCGGCCGGATCATGCTCCACCCAACCGGGGTGGGGATAGAGCTGCCGATGCTCCAGATAGGCCTGGGCGACCGGCCTACTCGCCCGATCGAAAACGATAAAGCGCGTGCCGGTCGTCCCCTGATCGAGTGCGCCGATATATTTCTCGCTCTGCATAAGCGATCAATTCCTATTCGTATTTAGCTCGCATTCAGCAGGTCGTCCAGCGCCGGCAGCTCAGCCAGACTGCCGATGACCCGGTCCGGTTGGATGGCCGATTTTTGCAGATCGTCTCTGGAGTTGACCCCGGTCAGGGTCAAGATGGTCATCAGGTCGGAGCCCTGGCCCATGGCGATATCGGTCTTCAGCCGGTCGCCGACGATGGCCACTCTAGCGGCTGGAAGCTCCAGTTGTGCCAGGGCAGCCTCGATCATAATCTTAGAAGGCTTGCCCACGATCTCCTCGACCCGCTTCCCCGTGACCGCCTCGACCGCGGCGATCATCCCGGCGGCATCGGGAATCTCGCCCCCTTCCACCGGACAGGTGCGATCCGGATTGGTGGCGACGAAATGGGCCCCGCGCCTGATCGCCTGAAAAGCCAGATTCAGCTTCTGATAATCAAATGTCCGGTCGAAGGCCACCACGACATACTCGATGTGTTCATAATCTTCGCTAATCACCAGGCCGGCCTCTCTTAATTCTGCTATCAGCGGTGGTTCCCCAATCGCGTAGACCGGTGCATGGGGCGCTATGCGGGCCAGATAGCGCGCCATCACGTAGGAAGAATTGATCACTTCTTCCTCGCGCGCCGGCACGCCGAGGCAGGCCAGTTTTTCTGCATAGTCCCGCCGCGGGGCCAGCGGCTTGTTGGAGAGAAAGACCAGCCGCCGCCCGCGGGCACGCAGCCTAGCAATGACCCGATCTGCCCCGGGGATCAGCTTAGCCCCACGATAGACGGTGCCGTCGAGGTCAAGCAAATAGCCGCTAATATTTTTCATTCTGCACTGATAAAGACTGATTTATACTCGCTATAATGCTCCAGGGCAACCATGCCCTGCTCACGGCCCAGACCACTCTGCTTCACGCCGCCAAAAGGCGCCTCGATATGCACGCTGGAGCTACTGTTCACCGAGACCATACCGGTTTCCAGCGCTCGCACCACCCGCAGCGCCCGCCCGATGTCCCTGGTCCAGACCGAGCCGGAGAGACCGTAACGGCTGTCGTTGGCGATGCGAATGGCCTCTGCTTCACCCTCGAAGGGCAAGATGGCGGCGATCGGGCCGAAGATCTCCTCTTGCGCGATGCGCATCTGCGAGCTGACTTGAGTATAGACCGCTGGTCGCAGATAGTTGCCCCGCGCCAGCGGCTCCTCGCTGGGGATCTCGCCGCCGCAGATACGCTGTGCCCCTTCCCGGTCGCCAATTTCCAGATAACGGCGGACTGACTGGCGTTGCTCCCGGCTGATCAGCGGTCCTATCTCAGTCTGGTCATCCTGAGTGTCGCCCAGTCTGAGCGCTTGGGCCCGCCGGGCGAAGCGCCGGGCGAACTCATCATAAATCTCCCGCTCGACCAGAATGCGGCTGCGCGAGCAGCAGTCCTGCCCGGCATTGTCATAGACGGCAAAGACGGAGGACTCCACGCAGGTGTCCAGCTCCGCGTCGGCGAAGACGATGTTGGCCGATTTGCCGCCCAACTCCAGCGAGACCCGCTTGATGCCCTCGGCGGCCTGGCGCATCACCTGAGACCCGACTGCGGTGGAGCCGGTGAAGGCGACCTTGCGCACTAGCGGATGGCCTACCAGCGCCGCGCCTATCTCGCCTCCGGAGCCGGGAATGACGTTGAGCACGCCCGGCGGCAGGCCGGCCTCCAGGGCCAGATCGGCCAGAGCCAGTACGCTCAGCGGCGTGGCGCTGGCCGGCTTGACCACGGCGGTATTGCCCATGGCCAGCGCCGGAGCGATCTTCCAACTGGCGATCAGCAATGGAAAGTTCCAAGGCACGATCAGCGCGCAGACGCCCAGCGGCTCATGGAAGGTCAACAAAGTGCCCTCGGCCGCGCCGGGAATGGTCTCTCCAGAGAACTTATTGATCGCCCCGGCATAGTATTCGAAGCAGCCTGCCACCGCTTGGATTTCTCCGCGCGCCGCCCCGATGGGCTTGCCGGCATTGTGCGATTCCAGTCTGGCCAGCATTTCGGCTCTGTCTCTGATTAGCTCGGCTATGCGCTGCAACAACTGGCCCCGCGCGCGGCTGCTCATTCTCCGCCAACTGCCGGCGCTGAACTTGGTGTAGGCGGCCTGGACCGCCCGGTCCACATCGGCGACGCCGGCCTGGGCCACGCGAGCTAACACTTTTCCATTGGCCGGATCGAAGACCTGGGCTTCCCGGCCCTCTTGAGCGGGCAGCCGCTTCCCATCTATGCTCAGCCCTTCAAACCCTATCTCTGTCATTTAGTCAAACCTCCTACTGGGGGGTCACATATGCCGCGCTCAGGCCGCCGTCAACCATGAAAGCCGTGCCGGTGACGAACGAAGACTCATCTGAAGCCAAGTATAAGGCGGCAGCAGCGATCTCCCGCTGGTCGCCGAAACGGCCCATGGGAATATGCACCAACCGGCGCTCTTTCTTCGCCTCGGTATCCAGAAACTTCATCAACAGCTCGGTGCGCAGCGGACCGGGGCAGAGGGCGTTGACCCGGATATGCTCGCGGGCATGCACCACGGCCAGCTCGCGCGAGAGCGCCAGCACGCCGCCCTTGCTGGCGGTGTAAGCGAGCTGCGGGGTCGCCGCGCCCACCAGGGCCACAAACGAAGCGGTGTTGATCACCGAGCCGCCCCCGGCCCGGCGCAGCGCCGGGATGCCATACTTGCAACCTAGAAAAACCCCTTTCAGGTTGACGTTCATGGTCAAATCCCAGATCGCCTCCTCGGTGGCGACGGCATCGGCATCGGCGGAGTGCATGATGCCGGCGTTGTTGAACAGTACGTTCAGCTTGCCATAGGCTGACTCGGCAAGCTGCACCATCTTTTGGCAGTCGGCTGCCTGCGAGACGTCGGCGTGCAGATAGACCGCCTGGCCACCCTGCGCGCCGACCAGCTCTGCCGTCTCGTTGCCGCCGGAGTCATCAATGTCAACGACGACAACTTGGGCGCCCTCGGCGGCGAAGAGCAGCGAGCTGGCGCGGCCGATGCCGCTGCCGCCGCCGGTGATCAGCGCGACTTTATCCTTCAGTCTCATGGCCCCTCTCCTTGGCTGCTCCCAGTGAAGGGATCACCAGATGATCTATCCAGTTGCGCAGCTCACCTTCCCTGATCTCGGCGGTCAAGATGTCATCGCCGATCTGCAGCTCCTCCCGCAGCTCTTGAGCGTCCGGATGGCGATAAAGCTCGCTCATCTTGTCGGCCAGCGCCTGGGCTGCCGCCGGCGCCGGGAAAAAGCCTTCCTTGACCAACGCCTGGGAGCGCGTCTTGATCAGCTTGGCCATCTCATCCAAATTGTACTCCGGATGGTACTGGGTGGCCCAGAAGGTGCCCCGGCCATACTTGACCTCGACCGCCTGCACGGGGGTATGCTCGTTGCCGGCCAGCAACTTGGCCCCTGCCGGCAGCCGTGTGACCTCGTCCAGGTGCATGATGAAGCCGTCGAAAGAGGGCGGCTTGCCGGCGTACAACGGCGAGCGCTGGCCTTCGGGGGTAAGCTGGATGTCCCGGGCCAAGCCCCATTCGCGACCGCGGGGGTTTTTCTGCACTTCACCGCCGGCTGCCACCGCGGCCATCTGCACCCCCCAGCAACTGCCGTATTGCGGCGGCCCGGCGCGATAGATGGCGCGAGAAAACTCGATCTGCCTGACAACCCGCGGGTCATCCTGGTGATAAATGGTCAGGTCTGAGCCGGTCCAGATGTAGGCGTCGTAGGCACTCAGCGCGTTGCCGCTCGGCAATACCGTGGCCAGATCACTGATGAAGAGCACGTCTATCTTGACCCGCGGCAGGTATTGCTCAAGAAAATTGATATATAGGTTATGGGCCTGGGTCACACCGGCCGCCTCCAGCTTAGCGCGACTCGCTTGGGGGTAGCCGTTGAGAATGCAGATGGCTAGTTCAAGCTCTGGGTGCATCTAGTCCTCCTGAATGTTGCCTGTTATCGGGTCATTAAAGCGGAAAGCGGTTATCGCTTCACGCCTTCGTGGAGCAACGCCGCCAGCCGCTGCGGGTAGTCGGTGATCAATCCGGCGGCACCGGCAGCGCTGAACCGTCGCATCTGGCTCTCTTCGTTGACCACGAAAAGATTGACCGCAATGCCTTGCTGGCTGACCGCCCGGATTTGCCGCTCGTCAATCAGGGTGCTGCGGGCATTGTAGCTCTTGAACTCCAGCTTGCCCCAGTCAAGGGGCTCCTGCTCCGAATAGCCGATCAGAGCTTGGATTTTGATCTGAGGCCGGCGGGCGTGCAGCTCGCGCAGCCACTCATGCACGAACGATGAGATAACTATCTGGTCGGTCAGGCCCAATTCATCTATCAAGGTCAGCACCCGCTCGACTAGCGGAAAGCTCTGCAGGGGAGCCGGCAGTTGCTTCAGCTCGACATTGACGCGATAATCGCGCTCACGGGTGAAGATGAGCGCCTCCCGTAAGCTGGGAATGGGCTCGCCGTGATAGGCCTCTTGCTCGGCGAGGCTCACCTGCCCGGCAGCGATCTCGCCGAAGGGATCTGCATTCACAAACCAACTGCCGGCATCGAGGGTGCGCAGCTCGGCCAGGGTAAAAGCGGTAAAATACCAGGGAGCGCGATCGGGAAAGCGTTTTTGTGCGTCGGTAGTGCGCGCCAGCGAATCGTCGTGGAACAGTATGAGCTGGCCGTCGGCGCTCACTCCTATGTCCGTTTCCCACAGGTCTGCACCCACTTCCTGGGCCTTGGCGGCAGCGACTAAGGTGTTTTCGGGGGCCAAGCTGCGCGCCCCCCGATGGGCAATATTGATCACCCTGAGCCTTCCCCTTTCCTGATCCAACCTGCCCCCTCAGACGAGCGAGAGCTCAACTCCAAGCTCAGCCAGCAGTTTTTTGTATTCGGGCTCGACTCCCTCGTCGCTGATGATCAGATCCACATCCCGGAGCTCGGCAATCCTCCCGTGGGCCACCTTGCCGAACTTGCTATGGTCGGCGACGATGACCGTCTTGCTCCCGGCCCGCATGATCTCTTGTACCGTCTCGGCTTCGTTCAAGGAAGGAATCGTGATCCCTTGCTCGACAGATATCCCATCGGCTCCCAAGAGAACCAGATCGAAGTAGACCCCCTCCAGGGCACGCTTGGCCAATGGCCCGACCATCGCATAGGATTTCCAGCGCAGGTGGCCACCGATTACCGAGAGGTCCACTTGAGAGAGATCGGCGAGCTCGATGGCATGGGTCAGGGCATTGGTAAAAACCTTGAAAGGCTTCACCGGATCGAGGTGGCGCACGATCTCCATGGTGGTCGAGCCATTGCCGATGAAGATGGCCATGTTCTCCTCTATCAGCTCCGCCGCCGCCCACCCGATGCGCCGTTTCTCCTCGGTGCGCAGCGTGAGCTTCTCTTGATAGGAAGGTTCAAAGGCCAAACTGTCTCGGGTGACCGCGCCTCCATGAGTGCGGATGATCTCCCCTCGCTCGGCCAATTCTTGCAGGTCTTTACGGATGGTGATCTCGGAGACGGAGAAGAGCTTGCTCAGTTCTGAGGTCTTCACCGCTCCTTGTTTGCGAATCTGGTCCCTCACCAGCCTGCGCCGCTGCTCCCCCAGGAGTTGAGTCATTACGATTCGATTCCCTTTCTATCTTTTGCTTTCTTTTGTGAAGCAAATTATATCCCGGTGGCGACTGCCTGTCAAGACCGCGAATTGCCTCATCAAATAAGGCGTAATACAGAAAACATGGTGGCGTTAAGAAGAGCCGATATGGTAGACTGGGAGGGAGGTGATACCCATGCCCATCCACTTCTACAAACTTGGTGAACTCTTCAAACAACGGGCGGTGATCCAAAAGGAACGGACCCCCGCTTGGGCCATCGCTCTGGGCTTGGCTCTCTACGCTCAAGGCCTCAGCCTGCGCAGAACCGCCTTGACCTTGGCCCAACTGGGAGTCCGTGTCTCCCACGTGGCCGTATGGTACTGGATTCAGTCCTTTGCCGACAAGTGGTCTGTGTGGAACGGCCCCCTGCCTGAGCGCATCGTGGTTGATGAGACCCAGGTCAAACTGGGTGGGAGGCCCTGCTGTGGTATGATTATAACGGCCAGCCGGTCCCGGTAGACTCCGACCTACAGTTGTGATCGGTACTCTACTCTTCCCCCAAGCGCTCGCGCGCCTGAGCGGGCCAAAGGCCACTGTAAGGTGCGTAGTGCTTGCCCTTCTCGCCCAGCAGGACCACCACGTCGTCCCCGGCGGCGTCGCTCACGGCCACATCCAACTGTCCATCATGGTTGAAGTCCCCCACCACCGCCGCAAAGGGGGAATCTCCGGCCGCGAACTGGATGGGAGGGGCAAAGGTACCGTGCCCGTTGCCCAGCAGGATGGAAATATTATCATCATCCGCGTTGGTCACGATCAAGTCCTGATGCCCATCTCCGTTGACATCCCCTACCGCAACCCAGTGAGGCAACTTGCCCAGGTGAATGCCCCGTTCGTCATAAGGGAAGTCACCCTTCCCGTCGCCCAGTGAGATTGAGAGCAGATTGCTCCCCTCGTCGACCACCGCCAAATCCGGATGGTCGTCCTCGTTGAAGTCACCCACCGCGACTCCGGTGGGGTTCAACTTGGTCCTGAGCGTGTGAGTCGCGAACTGAAAAGGCTGATCTTCGCCCAGCAGGATGGACAGATTCGCCCCTCGTAGATTGGCTACCAGCAGATCCGGATGGCCATCTCCATTGACGTCGGAGGCACTGATGAAGTTGGGAAACTCACCTACGCTCAGGGTGGCCACGCGCTTAAAGTGAGCCTGGCCAACGTTCTGATAGAGCACCACGTCGTTCTGGTAGGAGCTGACTACCGCCAAGTCAGGTCGGCCATCGCCGTTGAAGTCCCCGACCGCAATGCCATTGGGAAAGGTGTCGGTGCGCAGCGTCGTGGCCAACTGAAAGCCCTTGGCCCCCCCGATTAGGATTGAGATTAGATCCTGATCGATGCTGGCCACGGCCAAGTCCGGATAGCCATCACCGTTGAAATCACCTACTGCTAGCCAGCCGGGTGAGCGCACCGTGGGGATGGTGTTAGCTCGAAATTTTCCCCCAGCTTCTCCATACAAGACGGTCAGAGTGCCATCGCGCATGTTGGACACAACCAAATCTGTGTAGCCATCCCGGTTGAAATCCCCCTCGACCAAGCTGGTGGGGGTATGCCCCACCTTGAACACCCGCTTGGTGAACCCCAAGACGGTAATCACCGTCTCCTGCTGAGCGCTCCGTCCCTGCGGAGTCTTCACCGTCAGCCGCACCGTATATATCCCGACCTGAGTGAACGTATGCTGCACCGTACTCCCGTGCGCCCGGCTGCCATCTCCGAACTCCCAGCTCATCTGCAAACCTGCTGAGCCGGCCGAGCCAGACCCCTCAAAGTCTACCTTGAGCGGGACGGCCCCGCTTTGCACCGAAGCAACCAACACCACCGTAGGAGCAGGCAAGCTCCTCTGGAAGATCAGATAATAACCGCTGAGCCCGATCAGCAGCGCCAGCACTACCAACACCATCAGGGTCAGCTTCTTCTTGACATGAAGCTTCATTTTTCCTCCGATAGCGCGAAACCGTGCATAAACTGCTCCTGGAGCAGCAAGAACAGGAGCAGCGGAGGCATGATGGCCATCACCGAACCGGCCATTACCATGCCCCACTGAATGGCTTCTTCCGGGCTACGCAAGAGCTTCAGGCCAATCTGGATAACCTGTTTATCGGGTGAACTTATGATCAGCAGCGGCCACAGGTATTGGTTCCACATATAGACAAACTCGATCACTGCCAGCGCCCCAATGGTGTTCCAGGACATCGGTATCAGTATCTTCATCAGAAAGCGCAACGGCCCCGCCCCGTCAATGCGCGCCGCGTCCACCAGCGAGTGCGGAATGGACATAAAATGCTGCCGAAAGAGAAAGGTGCCCGTGGCACTGGCCAGGAACGGCAGGATCAAGGCCCAGTAGGTGTTCCCTAGTTTGAGCGAAGCCGCCAGGTTGAACAGGGGTACGATGCGCACCGGCACCGGCATCATCAGCGTGACCAGGATGAAGAAGAAGACTGCGCCTTTCCAGGGGAATTCGAAGTAGACCAGCGCCAGCGCGGCCAGCAGGGCCAAGGCCGTTTTGCCCACCGTGACCACGAGCGAGATCCAGGTGCTGTTGAGCATCATGCGCCCCAGCCCCAGTTGCCAGGCGTGCTGAAAGTTTTGCACTAGGCCGGAGCCAGGAGCAATTCTAGGGGGATAGGTATAGGCTTCAGCGCGGGTCTGGGTGCTGCCCAAGAAGGCGTAGATCAAGGGCGCGGCCACCACCACCGTGCTGAGCAGCAGCGTCAGATGCACCAGCAGTATCCTCCACTTCAAGCGTTTAAGCATAATACACCCATTTTCGCTGGATTCTGAACTGAATCCAGGTTAGAATCACCATCATCACGAACAAGATGGCGGACTCTGCCGAGGCCAAGCCGGTCTCGAAATAGCGGAAACCGTCCTGATAGAGCCGATAGATCATGATATTGGTGGCGTTCACCGGCCCGCCAGCGGTCATGATGTCGATCATCCCGAAGGTTTCAAAGAAAACATAGACCAAATCGGTGATGACCAAAAAGAAAGTAGTAGGAGAGATCAGCGTGAAAGTCACCCGCCAAAAGCGTTGGAAGGCGTTGGCACCATCTATTGTAGCGGCTTCCAGCACCTGGCCGGGCACGTTTTGCAGCGCGGCCAGATAGAAGACGATATTATAGCCCAATTGCTTCCAAGCGGCGGTGAAGATCACCAATAGCAGCGCCAGCGTGGGGTTCCCAATCCAGTTAGGCTGTATGTTAAACAGGGTTCCCAGCGCGTAGTTGACCACTCCAGAATTAGGGCTAAAGATGTAAAGCCAGATGAGTCCGGCCACCGCCGGCGAGAGGGCATAGGGCCAGATGAGGGCCATGCGATAAATGCGTGCCCCCTTGATCTTCTTGTTGAGCAGCAGGGCCAGGCCCAATCCCCCGGACATGCTGAGCAACAACACCCCACCGCTGAAGATCAACGAGACCATCACGCTGTAGAGGTAATCTGGCGACTGGAACAAACTGAGATAGTTTCCGATCCCCACAAAAGTTTTTCTCAACCCAAAGAAAGCCACCTGATAGGTAGATAAGATAAACGTTTCAATTTGAGGGTAATACAGGAAGACGGTCAGAATCACAAAGGTGGGCAGCAGCAGGAAAAACGGCAGCAGACGCCCTTTGAATTTTGATGCCATCAGCTTATCTTTATCGTGAGCAAGCTAGTAGGCATATAGGTAAGACAAAGGGGAGAAACCCCATGGAGATCTCTCCCCTTCGCCCGATTTCCGGTTTTAGGCACAACCCGGATTATTGACGCCGATCGATTTTTGGTAGTCGCAGATGGCCTTATCGGCCTTAGTACCTATCGCTTTTAGCTCTGTATCCACGGCCTGCACCACCGGCATGCCGCCCTTGATGTCCGCTTCTAGCGACTCAAAGCCGTGTTCCACGATGGTGCGGACCTTCAAGAAAGCCCCTATCCTGGCCCCGTTGGTGGCCGAATTATCTTTGGTCTCGGTGAGTTGGTCCAGTGCGGTCTTCAGATTCGGCCGAGCCTTAAAGGTGCCCTGCGCTTGCAAGACGCTCAGGGCCTGGGTGGTCACCGGGAAGTAGCCCGACTGCTGGTGCCAGCGGATGGTTTGCGCCGTCTCCGACATCCAAACGGAGAAGGTGGCCGCGTCGCAGAGGTTCTGCGCGCCCTGCTTGGCCGGCAGCCAGAGCGCGGCGCCGCCGATGATCACCCCGTTGCGATTGTTATTATCGGGCACGGGCAGGAAGGCGGTCCCGACCTCGAAGCCGTTATTGAACGCGTCGCGCGCCAGGATGGTCACCTCTGAGGTCGAGGTGATCTCGATGGGATCCTGCTGGGCCAGGAAGAGGCGATCGGCTTCGTCCCAAGCCTCAAAGCCCGGATTGGTGTACAGCCCGTCCTTGACCAGGGTGCCCCACCAGTTGTAGAGCGTCTTGGCCGCCTTCGAGTCGAAGTTGAGGTGGGAGGGCCGGCCCTGCCGGCCGTTGCCGTTGTTGACCAGATCTTGCCCTTGCTCGGCGAACCATTCCTCCACGAACCAGGAGTGGTTAGGCCAGTTGATCACACCCTTATCGAACTGCCCGGTGGCCTTCAGCTTGTTGCCGATGTCAATGATGTCTTGGAAGGTAGGCTTCTCGGGCATGGTGATCCCGAATTTGTCAAAGATAGTCTTGTTATAGAATACGATGGGATTCGACGAATTCCAAGGGAACGAAGTCAGAGTCCCATCCTTAGCGCGGTAATAGTTCACGATGGCCGGGATGAAGTTGCTGGTGTTGAAACCTTCGAGCTCACCCAACTTCGCCTGGTCAATCGTGTTCAGCTGGCCCTTGGAGTTTAGGTCCTGCATACTGGCGATGCACTGCTTGACCACATTCCCGGCCAGCGCGAAGACGCCGCTATCCAGCACCTCCTGAGTTCCGACATCGAAGATTTGAGCGATGTTGGGGATTGCTTTGGTGTCCCCGGCCGCGGTGGCTTCGATCGTTTTTTGTAGATTGTCGCGATAGCTGCCGTTAAAGACCGCGGTCACTTCGATGTCAGGATGAGTCGCATTGAAATCGGCGACCATACGCTCGATAACCGGAATGCGGCTGCCCCCCATGGCATGGAAGAACTTGATCTGATTTGGCTTAGCTTGACCGGCCATCATCACCACGCTCCAGCTAAGCAACACCGCCAGAGCTACCACCCCTACTAACCATCTTTTGGACATCGTTACTCCTCCTTAAACTTAAAGAGACATTTAGGATCGGGCAAGCTCAACTGCACTGCTGGCATCCTGCCTATGATCGCCTTTTTCTAGTGATCACCTCCTGTTTTGTTTACAATCGTAAGCTTACGTTTACAATCGAAAGTATATCATGGACTTCTTCTTTTGTCAAGTGGCCAAATGGTTAACCCCCCTATCCCCAAATTATAGGCCTCGGCCCACTTGAAGTAGAGCGGCGCTGGGAAGGTCGCTCCGGCTGCGTTGAGCCACTTCTTAAGCATCGAACCTCTTCCTTTTGTTTGGAGTGGACGGACCGACCCGGGACCCGATGCCCCAGTTGCGGTCGTCTACATAGCCGTATATATCTATATGTGCTACTAGATATATACTTCATATAAATAGTATATAGCATTGGGGCCACTTTGTCAAGAGGCAGAGTTGTCCAAATACAAGATGAGCCTGAGCAACGAGGTGGCCTTCAGCCAGCGCGAGTCAAATCAGAGGGGGTGGAAGCGGGTCCACCAAGCGTTGCCTGGACAGAGCGCACTGGCTAGAATGACCTGGAGAGATGAGATCAGCTCATCAGGAGGCTAACCGATGGCAATCGAATTGGGACAGCGAGCACCGGATTTCACCGCCCCCTGCGGCGATGGCACCCAAGTCCAACAGTTTACCCTGAGCCAGGAGCTGGGCGATAAGAATATCGTCTTGGCCTTCTTTCCTCTGGCTTTCACCCCCGTTTGCACCGATGAACTCTGCGAATTCCGCGATCACCTGGCCCAGTTAGGCCAACTGGACGCCAAGGTGCTGGGGATCAGTGTGGATAGCCCCTTCACTCAAAACGCCTTTATCAAGGCCAATGGTTTGAGCTTCAAGCTGGTCTCCGACTTCAACAAGGAGATCATTGAGCAATACGGCGTAAAATATCAGGAGCTAGGTGGCCTGAAAGGCGTGGCCAAGCGCAGCATCTTCCTGCTGGATAAGCAGGGCACGGTGCGCTACAAGTGGATCAGTGAGGATGCGGGGGTGAAGCCCGCTCAGCAGGAGATCATCAAGGCTTTGGAGAGCATTCGCTAGGCTGAGCAGCGCGGAAGCGCTCTTCATGATAGAGGGCGTAGGCCAGCCCGAGAAAGATGACGAAAGCCAGGGAGCAGACGAGCTGCAAGCTGGGGAGGATGCCCCAATAGTCGGCCAGGCGACCCACGCCCACGACCAGCAGCCCGGCGGTGCCCCAGCCCAACCCCATCACGACTGCCGAGGCGGTGTTGGTGTTGGCCGGGGCGATCTCCTGAGCTTGGGCTAGGATCACCGGGCCGGATGATTGGAGAGCCATGCCGGCCAGTATCAGCAGCGCGAAGGAAAGCGGCCCGGTAGTGACGGTAAAGCCGAAGCTGAGCGGAAAGCCTAGCCCCAGGCCGATGACGATCAACAGCCTGCGACCCAGACGGTCGGAGAGATGACCGGCCAACAGGCCACCTACCGCTCCGGCAGCCAAGAAGCCCGAAAGGACCACGCTGCCCACCACATAGCCCAGTCCCTGACGCACCAACAGGATGATCAGAAAGGTCACAAAAGAGAGCATCACGGTGTGGCGGACCACCACCGTGCCCCAAAGCAACAGCAGCGGTCGCAACTGCCGGTGCTCCGGCCGGGCGGCGACGGCCGGAGCTGCCGCAGCGGAGCTGCCACGGCGCATCCAGGGATAGAGGCCGCTCACCACCATGATCAGGGGCAAGATGGCCCAATAGGTGCGGGAGAAGCCGAAATGGGCGATGAAGAGGGCCATCAGCAGTGGTCCCAGCGAGAAGCCCAGCGCCCCGGAGGCACTGAAAAACGAGAGCATCAGCCCGCGGCGACCGGTGGCCCAGCGACCGACGCGCGCGGCGGCCTGGGGGTGGAACATCGCCGTGCCGCTGGCGGCGATCAGCAGGGCTAGCAGCACCGGCTGATAGCTGGGCCAGAGCCCGATGCTGCTCATGAACAGACCGGTGAGCAACGGCCCTAGCGCCACGAAGTTCCAGCGGGAGAGGCGATCCCCCAGGTAGCCGAAGAGCAACTGGGAGAGGGAGCTACCGATGGTATACACCGAGGCCAGCAGGCCCACCAGGGTCAGGCTCAGGCCAAATTTGCCTTGGAGCAAGGGCAGAAAGGCCGGCAGAAAATTGGAGTAAGTATCATTGAGAAAATGGCTCAGTAAGAGGGGCAGAACGCTCGAGCGTCGGGGGCGCAGCAGCGGAGCTGCACCGGTCGGTCTAGCAGACAGGATGAATGATACCTCCCACGACTGAGATGGCCCCTATTGTACGAGATGAGTTGACTGAGCGCGAACGGTAGGCTCTGACTCATGACCCTGATTGGGTTTTCCGATGTCATTTCGCTAACCCAGGCAACTTGCTCCTTCTCACTGGAGAAGAAGGAGCTTTGCAAAACACCTTTCGGCCTGCTGGGCTACGCCAGTAGCGCACTTGCCACCGCTCCCAGCGCCAGCAACACCCCATAGGCCAACTCCACCTTCCCCGTGACCGCCAGAGCCCGATTGAGAGCACGGCCCTGGAGAGTGTAAAATTGCCGCAGTGCCTTTACCATCAGCGGTGCGGAGAGCCAAACGGCCAGAACCCCTAGCGGCGCCGCTCCGGCCAGCCAGAGGCCAATCGGCGTCAAATAGGGCAATCCCAGCAGCAGGGTGTACTCCACCTGTGTGCCCTGGCGACCTAGGCACACCGCCAGGGTGTGTTTGCCTGCTCGGCGGTCGTTCTCCAGGTCTCGGTAGTTATTCACCACCAGGATGGCCGCGGCCAGAGAGCCCATGAACGCCCCGGCCCACACGGCCAACGGGCTGAGTGCGCCCGTTTGCAGGTAGTAAGTACCTCCCACCGCAAACAGGCCAAAGAAAAGGAAGACAAACACCTCTCCTAGGTTGTGATACCCCAACGGGAACGGACCACCGGTGTAAGCCAGCGCAGCGACGACGGATGCCACACCAATGCCCAGAATCGGCCAACCTCCCACCCAGACCAGGTACAGCCCCAGCAAGGCAGTAGCACCGAAGACTACCCAGGTTCCACCCCAAACCTCCGCGGGCATCAGCCATCCCTCGGTCGTCACCCGAGGCGGACCTAATCGCTCGCCCATTTGATCTGCTCCCCGCTGGTAATCCTGCACATCGTTGACGAAATTCACCCCCACCTGCAACAGCAAGGCTACCACCAAGGTGACCAGCGCTACGAGCGGACGAAACTGCCCCTCCGCCAGAGCCAGCCCCCCTCCAACGAGCACAGGTGCCGCGGCGGCGGGCAAAGTCCAAGGGCGAGCGGCCAGTTTCCAAATTCCCCAGCGGCTCGAGGGGACTTCGTTGGTTGTAACTATAGTATGTTTCCTCCTAGAATTCACATAAGGTCTTCCCGCTTAATAGAGTTAACCCCTCAGTGGCTCAATGCACTCCGGCCTATCGTGGGCCGGCGAGTTGACCAGTGGCGATACCGCGTAGGCCTCCATCTCTTTCGCTGGATAGGGGCGCAGAACCTCCCTCAACTCTCGCTCGCTCCTGACCTGCGGGTCCAGCCAAAGCCCCTCGATCTCTTGGTGCACGATGACCGGCATACGGTTGTGAATGGGTCTCACCAGCTCGTTGGACTCCGTCGTGACGATCGAGCAGCTCTTGATCTCTCGACCCTCCGGCGAGCGCCACGACTCCCACAGACCGGCAAAGCCAAAGTGCCTCTTCGATTTGAGCTGGATGTACATCGGGACCTTGCCTCGCTCCGTCCGACGCCACTCGTAGAAGCCGTCGGCCAGGATCAGGCAGCGCCGCTCTCTGACGGCGGCACGGAAGCTGGGCTTCTCAAACAGGGTCTCAGCCCGCGCGTTGATCAGCCGATTGCCGATCGCGGGGTCCTTGGCCCAGGAGGGGATCAGCCCCCAGCGCAGCGAGGTCAGGTCTCGCTCTCCTCCCTGCAAAGCGATGACCGTCAAGACCGGTTGGGTAGGCATGATATTGTAGCGCGGTGTATACCCAGATTCAGGAAGTTCCTGGCGCAGCTCAAAACGATCCAAGATGGCGTCGAGGCTGCTGAAGAGCGCGAACCGTCCGCACATGAAAAGCTCCTTTCCCAGGTCACTCAGCCCTCGCCACAAGGCGAGTCTCTCCCTCAGGATAAAGCAGGACATCTGTAGTGGCAAACGCCCCCCAGGCCGCCGCAGCGGAAAATCCGGCAACTCCTGGGGCACCACCCTCAGGATCGGGCCAACTTGCACATCACCTCCAGCGTTGGATTGCGCTCCACCCGCTCGATGAAACCCACATAGGAGTACAGAGATCTGGAAATTCTTTGAGATTGACCTGTTGGTGGAAAGACGCTAGACTAATAAGTTACTAGGGCGGGTTAAATGCCGAGGGAGGGCAACGAACGATGGTATACTTTTACGAGCTGAAGCAAGGACGTTACGAGTGGGCCCAGAGCGTCTTGCTGGTCTCCAGCTTTCAGATCCCTCCTGAGGTCTTCCGGCGCTTGATCGAGGAGGCGATCGCCGAGACGCCCGGATGGCAGAAGGCCGGCTCGCGTTATCATCCGGACGTCACATATATCGCCAAGCGGCTGATCGAAAGCTCAGATTACGGCTTTAGGCGCGTCTGGCCCCGCCTGTCGGCGCAGTGCAAAACGGAACGCTGGAAGCTTGGCTTTGAGCTGATAACGTCCGACGAGGATGATCACAACAAGGAGGCGAGCTAAACCCTTGATTGACCTACGCAGTGACACGATCACCCAGCCCACCGAAGCCATGCGCCGGGCGATGACCCAGGCCAAGCTGGGCGATGATTATTACCGGGAAGACCCCACAGTCCGCCGCTTGGAAGCCCTATCGGCCGAGCTGCTAGGACAGGAGGCAGGTCTATTTGTCACCAGTGGCACGATGGGCAACCTGGTCTCGGTGCTCACCCACACCCGACGCGGCGAAGCGATCATAGTTGAGGCCAGCTCACATGTTTATCTGCATGAGAACGGTGGCCTGGCCGCGCTGGCCGGCGTGTTGCCCCGACCGGTCGTTGGAGTCAGGGGCGTAATGGCCCCTGAAGAGATCGAAGCGGCGCTCTTCGATGATGAACCCTTGCATTCGCGTAATCGCCTGATCTGCATAGAAAACACCCATAACGCTGCCGGCGGCACCTGCTGGAGCATGGCAGCACTGCGGGCGGCACGTGAGGTGGCCGACCGGCACAATCTGGCGATTCACGTGGATGGGGCCCGTATTTTCAATGCGGCGGTCGCTTTAGACCTCTCACCGGAGCGGTTAGCTGCCCCGGCCGATTCGCTCACCTTTTGTCTTTCCAAAGGACTGAGTTGTCCTTATGGCTCGCTGATCGTCGGCCCTCAAGATTTTATTGCCGAGGCCAGGCGCAATCGTCAGCTGGTCGGCGGCGGGGTGCGCCAGGCCGGAGTGATGGCTGCTGCAGGGATCATCGCCCTGGAGACGATGATTGAGCGCCTGGCCGAAGATCATCATCATGCGCAGCTATTGGCCGAAGGGCTGCTGGCACTAGGTCTAGAACTGGAACTGGAGAGCGTGCAGACCAACATGGTGTTCTGCCAGATGCCGGCCGGAAAATTAACTCCGGAAGAGTTGGTGCGACGGCTGGGCGAGCTGGGCGTGCAGATCAACCCGCCGCGCGGGGGGCGCATCCGGCTGGTGACCCACTATGGCATTACCGAAGACGATATTCGCCGGACGCTGCGCGCCGCCGAGCGAGCGCTCCCCTAAAGGAGACGGTTAAGATGAAAAAATATCGGGTGGCCGTAGTGGGCGCGACCGGCGCCGTGGGTCGAGAACTGCTGGGCATATTATCAGAAAGAGAGTTCCCGCTGTGCGAGTTAAGGCTCTTCGCCTCGGAGCGTTCCCGCGGGCAGACGGTGCGCTGGCGCGGCGAAGAGTACCGGCTGGAGACGCTGGAGGACCTGGATGTTTTTTCCGGAATAGATCTGGTATTCACCTGCACCGATACAGAGGTGAGCCGTCGCTTGGTGCCGCAGATCCGAGCGCGCGGGCCGCTGGTGATAGACGACAGCGCGGCCTTCCGCACAGAGCCACAGGTGCCGCTGGTGGTTCCCGAGGTCAATCCGGAAGTCGCCCGGAATCATCAGGGCCTGTTTGCCAACGCCAACTGTTCGACCATCCAACTGGTAGTGGCGCTCAAGCCGCTCTATGATGCGGCGGGGATTGTGCGGCTGGTGGTCTCAACCTATCAGGCCGTCTCAGGTACCGGAGCTCAGGCAATAGAAGAGCTGCGGGCTCAGACTGGTGAAGCCCTGGCCGGCCGAGCGCTGCAACCGCAGGTTTATCCCTATCCAATCGCCTTCAACCTGCTGCCGCAGATCGGCACTTTCGATGAACGAGGCGATTCGAGCGAGGAACGTAAGCTGGCGCAGGAGACGCGCAAGATTCTAGGAGATGACCGGATAGCCATCACGGCAACGACGGTGCGGGTGCCGGTCTTTCGCAGCCATTCCGAGGCGGTAAATATCGAGACTCAGGAGAAGCTGACGGCGGAGCAAGCGCGGGAGCTGCTGGCGCGTGCGCCGGGAATCAGCGTGCTGGATGAGCCCGATCGCGCTCTTTACCCGTTGCCTCTGGAAGCCAGGGGACGGGACGAGGTCTTTGTTGGCCGCATCCGCGAGGATCGCTCGATCAAGAACGGGCTCAACCTCTGGGTGGTATCGGACAATCTGCGCAAGGGCGCGGCACTCAACACCGTGCAGATTGGAGAGTTGCTGATCGAGCGGGGCTGGATGTGAACTATACTATCTGAGCAATATCAGCTCCCCGCCGAACGTGGCTTTAAATCATGAACATCCTCATCGCCCCTTGTGCTTTTAAGGGCAGCCTGAGCGCAGGAGAGGCTGCCCGTACGATCGCCGCCGGACTGCACGCCGCCGATCCCAATATTAAAACGCAGGAATGCCCGCTGGCCGATGGCGGCGAGGGGACCCTGACAATATTGCTCCGCGCCCTGGGCGGGCAAGAATTCACTACCGGCGTTCTAGATCCCCTGGGACGCGAGATCCAAGCGCGCTACGGCCTGCTAGACGCTGGCAGCACGGCCTTGATCGAAATAGCCCAAGCTGCCGGCCTGACATTGCTTAAGCCCCGTGAGCGCGATCCACTCAAGGCCAGCTCTTATGGCGTCGGTCAACTGATTAGCGCGGCTCTGGATCAGGGCGCGCGGCAGATCTGGATCGGCCTCGGTGGCAGCGCTACGGTGGATGGGGGAGCCGGGATGCTCCAGGCCTTGGGAGCCCGATTGCTCGATGCTCGTGGGGAAAATATCCCTAGGGGCGGCATGGCTCTGGCCCAATTGGTCAGACTGGAGCTGTCCGGCCTGGACCCCCGACTGCAAGACGCTGAATTGCTGGTGCTTTGCGATGTGCTGAGCCCGCTGTTGGGCCCCCGTGGAGCTCGGCTCTACATGGCCCAAAAAGGGGCTGATCCGGATATGTGCGAACGGTTGGAGCGCAATCTGAAGAGTTTCGCAGAGCTGGCCCAAAGGTCCACAGGGATTGACCTGCGCCGACTTCGAGGGGCCGGGGCAGCCGGCGGCTTGGGTGCAGCGCTGGCCCTGCTGGGGGGAAAGCTCGTCTCCGGGAGCCGGTTCATCATCGAGCGGCTCCGGGTGGCAGAGCAGGTGAAGGGCTGCGATCTGTTGATCGGCGGCGAGGGGCGTTTGGACGAGCAGACACTGGAGGGCAAAGCGGTTCTAGCCTTGGCCCGGCTGGCGAAAGCTCAGGATAAACCGTTGATGGTCCTCTGCGGCGAGCGTTCGGGGGAGCTGGCCCGGTTACATGAGGCGGGGATGACCGCGGCCTTCTCGATTGCGTCAGGTCCCGGCTGCGAAGCGGCAGCGCTGCAGCGAGCCGCTCAGCATCTCAAAGCGACTGCCGCCCAGCTCGCTCGGTTGATTGGCGCGTTGACTAAGAAATAGAGGCACGGCACGCCGCGCTCCTACTCGTTGGGACTATCCCGGTTCGTGCGACCTGCTCCAGTCGGATGGGTCGCTGAGAAAGTCCAGCACCTGCCCGACGTCGCCCTCGGCCAGCAGCCCCTGGGCCCGGCCCAGCTCCAGCAACTCATCCCAGTCGCAGAGGCTGAATAGCTTCAGTCCCTGCGCGGCCAGCGCCTGGCGGGCTGCCGCTAGCCCGGCCCGCCGCGAGCGGTACTCGAAGACACAAAGACAGTTTTCTACCAGCCCCTCGGCGGCTTCAATGCCCCGCTTGAAGCTCAGCTTGCTTCCCCCATCGGTGATCAGGTCCTCGACCAGCACCACCCGCTGGCCGGGGCTGAGCACTCCCTCGATCTGAGAGTTTTTCCCATGACCCTTAGGCTGCTTGCGCACATAGATCAGCGGCAGATCCAATTCGGCAGCCAGAAAAGCAGCGTAAGGTATGCCGGCCGTCTCGCCTCCGGCGATGACTTCGACCTGAGCTAGGCCGATCTTTTCCCGAACGATTTTGGCGAACTCTGCGGTGATCAGCCGCCGAATCTCGGGGAAGGAAATGAGCCGCCGGCAGTCCACGTAAACCGGCGAGAGCCTGCCCGAGGCCAGGCGAAAAGGCGGTTCAGTGCGGATGCAGACCGAACCGCTCTCCAGCAGGCTGCGGGCGATCGCTTTCATGGGTGAGTCGAAGTATAGCGGCTGAGAGGCCCGGCTGGCAATCGCCTGACGGTGAGATTGGTGCGTCTTAGATTAACCGGGGTGATTACCGATGATCCAGCTTACTGACTGTTACAATCAGAGATTCAGTAGATCACAATGAAGGCAGGAGCGCGATTGAAAACGGGGCGTGAGTTGCTGATAGTACCTCCAGAGAACATAAGCAAAGGAGGTCATGCTATGAGTACCCAACGCCCCGCAGTAAGGGTAACCCACCCGAGGGGACCGGGCAAGCAGACCGAGCCTGATCTGAGCGCTGCCCAAGTTCTCGACGGCGCCTTGGCCGCTTTGGCAGAGCACGTACAGCTGTCGCGTCCCCCCCAGGCCGACTACGGCCCTGCCGAGATCTTCTCCGTGCTGCTCTACGCCGCCGCCCATCGCACCACCATCGAACAAGGGTGTGCGGCCTTGGCAGAGGCGCCTCACCCTAACACTGTCCGCGGGGCCTTGGCCCTGGTGGAAGTGGCCGAGTTGGAAGACCAACTCAACGAAGCCTTGGCCTGCTCCCTCCCTCGAACTCTCGGCAAGCGGCCCCTGGAGGTCGCCGTTAATCTCAAGCTGATCCCCTACTACGGTAAAGCCCAGCCGGGCGAAGAGGAGTTCCTCCTCAAGGGGAAACCCAAGCAGGGGACGAGTACCTTCTTCGCTTACGCTAGCTTCTATCTGATCAAGAAGAACAAACGGTACACCCTGGCAGTGGTCGCGGTCCGCCGCAAGGAGGGAATGGTCGGTGTCCTGCGCCGGCTATGGCTCTACTGGCTCCAACTGGGATTCGAGTTGTGTTGTCTCTACCTCGACCGTGGGTTCTACGGAGTGGCGCTGCTGAGGTGGTTGATCGTGAAGGGTCTGTCCTTCGCGCTGGCGGCGCCTAAGCAGGGTAAGCAGGGCGGGATCAACGGGCTGATCGAGCGCCTGGGTCCAGGCGTTTGG
Source organism: uncultured bacterium (assembly GCA_913053845.1). Classification (GTDB taxonomy): domain Bacteria; phylum Bipolaricaulota; class Bipolaricaulia; order RBG-16-55-9; family DRJF01; genus DRJF01. The sequence continues at coordinate 74,654 of CAJXGD010000004.1, forward strand.
CCTTACATACTGCGCAGCCCCAAGGCAGGATCGCTGGCCGTCGAGGTGGCGGTGGTGGGCAAATATCTCCAAGGGCGTTGGGGCAAGCGGGGACGGCAGCGCTATGCCTTCGTGATCCATCGTTTCCCCTTTGCGCTCTCGGCGTTGTGGGGGAAGTACCGCCGGCGGTTTGGGATCGAGAGCAGCCAGCGGGTGTGGGAACAGGCACGGGCGCGTACCGCGTCGCGGCGGGCCGGGCTGCGCTTGCTGCTGCTGGGGATCGCGGTGGTGTTGCACAACCTGTGGGTCTGGCTCAAGTGGGCAGTGGTCAGTTGGCCAGGGCGCGGGAGGGGCGGGCGAGAGGTGTGGTCCAAGGGATTGCGCTTTATGCGCCTGCTGCTCTTCTTGGCCCGGGCGATTGAGAGACGGTTGGGAACGGTGGAACTGCTCATCTTGCCTGTCAAAGTCACTTAAGGAGCTCATTGTGATCTACTGAAGCTGTCAATCAAAATAACAAGGCCATTTGCTCGTATTTCTTATTGGCTACCAGCTTTGTCTCGCTAACAACCTCGGGAGGTAGGGGCAACCTCTCTAATGCTCGTGGTTCTACTTTTATCGCGCCATTCCCATAAGATTTCCCTACGAGTGCTAAATTGACGATGGTCTGAGGGTGCTGTAGCACCTTGAAAAGTCTGTCTATAAAATCAGGGTTTGTGGAGTGTGGATATACGCAAAGGAATCCAGTCAATGGTAGTACACCTGCGTAGTTACGGATAAAACGTGCATTACGGCGACCCAGATAAGAAAATAGTATTGGAGGCACTTCTCGACTTTCCATTTTATACCATGGCCTCCTAGTAGAAATTAGCGATCTTTCATGTATGCCCATATCGATCCCTTGTCGCAAATACGCTTGAACCGCTGCCGGAAATTGTCCTAGCGGCCGTTTGTCCGGAGAGAAAAGCAAAGTGGGCCTACCAGCTTTCTTCAGCATGGCGAGAGTTTCTATTGTTATATCATTGCCTGGAACGTCACGAGTGCGCCCAATGGCGGGGATGAGGAATTCGTCGGGTATGCCAATAATCTTAGCCTGTTCTGTAGTCAAGAAGAAGAAATCATTGGCCCCAGTAGCAATGCCTCGTACTACCTTGGCAAATGTTCCCAAAGTTAGATCAAAGGAAACGCCTTCTACCGGTGGCCTTGAGAGACCGAAGCACAAAGCCTCTGACAGGCGGCGTTGATAGCTGATCAAATCGTCCCCCGCTTTGGTAAAATCTGAAAGTACCCACTCTCTCAATTGTTCAGTGTCTGGTTTTGTGCATCGAACCCAGAAAAAATCTCCTTGCGGTGTGGTATTTGCGATCATTAAAACCAGAGGGTTAGTGTCAACCCCAGGAAATGGAGTAGCTTCTGGAGTGAAGCTGACTACTGCCTCTAAGCAGTAATGAGCAGTAATCCATTTCCACAAGTCAGCCGCAAAGATACCTTCACAGGTATCAGCCGGGACAATAAAAGCCAGTCTGCCGTTGGCAGCTAACAACTGCAGGGCTCGAATGAGGAAAAAAATGTGCAGCCCAGCACGACCATCAAGCGGTTTGCCGATTAGTTTCATGCTCAGTGCTCTAAATTTCGCTTTTGTATGTCTTGACAGGCGGTGATGGCGTATATAAGGTGGATTAGCTACAATACCTTCATAAAGACTATCGGGTTTTTTAAGAACAAAATCTGTTATTTCTACATTAGCGAGATCATCCTTGCATAATCCGTTTGCCAACGCTTCTTCCAATGCTTGTGGGTCTATCTCTGTACCGGAAAGTGTGAGGGTTTTATGGCTCATACTTTGCAGCTTTTTCGCAGCCCGGAAAAATGCTCCAGCTCCTACTGCTGGATCAAACAAGTTCTGACAACCACCGGCAATCAGATACCCTACCATAGCTTCAGCCACCCAGTCAGGAGTCCAGAACTGCCCTGTCTCCCTAAGGGCCTCTCGCTCAGGCCCGGTATTGGGTAGCTTGTGATGAACAATTCTGGACATTAGCTACTTTTCCTAGAGGCTTCATGATCCAGGACAGCCAGAGCTTCCGAATGCATTGTGAAGCTCCCACCCTCAAACCTCACGTATGGCAGTATGTGTCCATTCTTATCCACTATATGAGCAGCCACCAAGTTTGGCTCTTCTTGGGACTCCCCCAGACGGTAAGCATAATGGTAATAGAACTTGTATATCACTTTCTCGGAGACAGCCCCACCAGGGGCCTGGAAAGTTTGTATTGTCGGCTCAATCTTCCCATTGTTAATTAGCTCTTGCGCTTTATCGAGTGATAACCCAAAAGCTAAGTCATAGAATGCGTGCCAGATGTGAATAGCAATACTTGTCTGTTTTTGCCAGACGAACAGGCGTTCACGGTCTTCTTCCTTGATAATTACCGTTGGCAGAACAGCATTCTTGGGAAAGCCAAGCTGCCCCCCTAGCCTTCGCATTGGTCGCAATTGCTCACCATAGGAGGGCATTTGCTTTGCTATCCACAAGCTATTCTCGCACTCCACAGCGAGTACTGCTCGCACAAGCAGCTCAGCCATCTCTTTCTCCGGCGTAAAAGGCAATTCTCTGACACCACCAAGATTGTCAACAGTATTGGTTATTATTTCTCTGTCTGAGTGCTTGAAAATAAGTATATCGGGACGTTTCAGGTCGCGCAAACCTGCCTGTTCCAGCCGCTCAAAGTAAAGCTCATGCTCCCGTATATTATCGCCGGGAGCCACGCTACTTGGGCCATACATCAGAGCATAGTATCGCCCTGTTTGGTTGATAGCCTGAATAAGCCGTTTCTCACTCCATGCGCCTTGAGACCAACGCATCAAAAAGTCGCTACCGCGTAGCCGACGGGGATTTAGTAGGAAATCTGACCATGGAACCGCTATTGGCTCCCTTAACTCGAACTCCAACTCTTCAGCAGATACACTGAGCAATTGATCGAACAACGAGAGGTGCTGCTTGCCAACCAGCTCTTTCTGTCGATGTCTCATAATATATTCTCTTGTAGTGATACATATTCTGCTACCCGTCTAGAGCTTAAGCACAGATATCGAGCTATCACTATGTAAGTTTACTCGAATAAACAGCCAGCTTGCAAACGCTAAACCAGCCTCGATTTCAGCGCGCGCAGGAGCGCGGTTGGGTGCAGTGCCTGGTTAGGTCAGCATACCACGTGAGTTTACAACACCTACTGCCTCAGAATATATCTTTTGCCCTTCAGCGTTTGCCCAAATCTACATATGTAGCCATTCATCTTTGTCCCAAAATTCGATACGACGTATTATTCTCACTCCAGGTACAGGATAAAGTAGCCTAACGACCTGAACTCGGCCACCGATATGTACCACAATACTTTTCTAGCCTTGGCTCTAACTTCTTTGCGACAGTCAGGATTGCGGCAGCATCTTCTTCACAAGCATACTTGAGCAAAGCAGTAGCAGATTTACTAAACTTTTTGATGTTCTGCAATTCGACCATAGACTCAGCCAAAAGTTTAAACG
>CAJXGD010000005.1 GCA_913053845.1 uncultured bacterium
TACGCCGGCCGCCGCGGATGACACGGAGTGCGACAGGTGCCACTTTCCTGGGTAGAGGCATGAGCGCGCTTCACAGCGCTCTTCGAGCGGTTGGCGATCGACGTGCTCAAGGAAATTGACGTGCGCGGCACAGCATATCATGGAGCGGGCAGTGGAACGGGGACAACTGGCCAAGGAGCAGCGGGTCAGCTCGTGCTTGGGCGTGGACGAGCAGGCGACCGTTATATTATAGCAGCAGCATCCTGCAATCAGTGCCCCAGCGCGCCGCTGAGCAGGAGCGCGGCCTGCAACAGCCCCAGCAGCAAACCCAAGAGCGCTCCGAACCAGGTGATCGCCTTGAGCTGTTGGCCGGTCACGGCGAAGACCAGCTTCTCCATCTCGCGCACCGAAAAGGAGCCGATCTGCTCTGTGACCAGTTTTTCAATGTTGATCGTGGCGACCATCCGGGGGGTTTCCCGTTTGATCGTGTTCAGGGTTTGCTCGGCGGCCCAGGCGCAGGTCTGACGCAGATAGCGCTCCGGTAGGTGGTCCGCCGGCCGACCGATCGGCCGGTCGAGCAGCATCTCCAGGCGTCCGGCGATGAAGCGCACCAGGGCTCGGCGGGTCTGGGGCGCTTGCAGGAGACGCAACAGATAATCGGCGATCTGCTCCGAGGACTCCGCTTGCTTCAAGCCCGGCAGAATGGTTAGCAATGGGCGCCGGCGATAATCGCTCAACTTGGACCGCACCATCTCGACCAGCCGCTCTTGCAGCCGCGGGCTGCGCGCGGCGCCGATCACCGCGCTGCCCACCTGCTCCTTGAGCTGAGCCAGCGTCTCCGGAGCCAGTTGCAAGTCGGCGGGCCGCTTGCTCAAAAAAGTCTCGATCGCCTCACAGAGCGCCCGATGGATGCGCGCTTGCATCTCCTCTTGGCCCAAGAGCTGCCGCAGACGCGGCGCGGCCTCCTCCATTGCCCGGTCTACCTTGAGCTTGATCTCCTCGGCGCTGATGACGAAGGTCTCCATCAGACCAAACTTCAATTGACCCCAGAGCGAGTCCTGCTTGAAGGTCTGGGTGAGCAGCCGGTCTATCAGCTCATAGACCTGGATTTTGATGCGTTCTTTGATCTTATCATCCTCGAGCACCTCGGCCAGCTTTTCCAGCAGCAGGGGCAATGAGTCGTGCAGCTTAGCGTAAGCCGCCTCGCGCAGGGCGGGAGAGACGTGCTCACCCAAGGGGCGCTCACTCTCGAAGATACGCTTGATCTGGTCCCCGAGATAGTCACGCACGGTCTGCTCGAAGCCCTGGCCCTCGGTAAGGCGGGCCAGCATATCCCCCAGCCGGTCGGGTAGTTGGGTCAGCCAGCGGCCCGGCAAGAGCTTTTCCAGGGGCGCTTGCAGGGTTTTTTGCACTTGAGCCCGGATCTCATCCCGGATGAACTTCTCCGTCTGGGGGTCGCTCAACAGCCGGGCCAGCCAGCCCTCGATGCGCTCTTCCAGGCTGGCCAAGAAATCATCCCAGTCGGGGCGCAGCCGCGCCGGGATCAGCGAGCTCAGGCTGCCCAAGGGGCGGTTCCAGAGCTGTTGGGCATGCTCCTCGATGATCTCAGTGATCTTCGCCCGCACCTCAGGGGTGGCCAGGCGCGCGCCGACCGTCTCTTCGGTGACCAGGTGCTCGGCGACGGCGGCACCCATCCGCTGGGCCATCTCCAGCCGCTGGCTGGGGATGAGACCGGGGGTAAAGGGGATTCTCATCCCAAAGATACGCTTCTCAGTGAAGGGCCGAAAGAGCATCCAGATGGCCACCCAGTTGGTGGAGTAGCCGATCAGGGCGGCCACCGCCGGGATCAGGATGAGATAGAATAGCTGGATATCCATATTGGTACTTGTACCATGTGGGAGGCAGCTTTGCCAAAGCCATACAGCCGGCGGCGTCCAAGCCCAATACCGAGCTGTGGGGGGATTAACTTGCCTTCTATGGACTTTCTACCGTACAGTGGGCTAAATTAACAGTAGCTTATCAACGTCTCAAGGAGGCGCTATTGTGCATCATGGGTCTTGGTTGTTCAGGCGCTTGGTCGCTCTGATCGCGCTCAGCTCGCTGATCTGGCTGGTGGCCTCCGCCGGTCGGCCAGGTGCATATACACTGGCCACGGCCGATGGTTTGTCGCTGTCGTTTTCTGCCGACGGGCTCATCACCAGTTTGCAAATTGACGGTGATGAACTGGTCTCTACCTCCGGTCCGGCCCTGTTGGTGCGGGATCTGAGCCAGGCCGGCAGCGTCAGCTCGCCCAACCTGTTGACCAACCCCGGTTTCGAAAATGACCTGAATGGCTGGTCAAAAATCCTCAATAAAGGCCTTGATGTGCAGGTCGTCACTTCCGTGGCACACAGCGGTCGGGCGGCGTTGCAGTTTAGCAACAGCGCCGCGAAAATGGCCTTTGCCGCCTACAGCAGTGCTTCGGTGAGCGTCACCCCAGGCCAGCGCTACCGCGTCTTTGGCTGGTTCCGCAGCAGCACCGGATACGTGAGCAGTCCTAGCGGTACGTCCGTTTTCTTGCAGAGCGAACTTTGGCAATCACCACAGCGCACCAACGGGCTGTATCTGCAATGGCTCGACGGGGCGCAACTGCCCTTGGCAGACCCGCAACTGGCCGTGGCCTTGCACGGCGAGGTCGCCCACTGGCGTCTGATCCGACGGGAGCTGCGCGCACCGGCCCAGGCGCGGTTTGCCCGCGTGATGGTGGCCGCAAAGCTGGGCACCCAATCTCTGTGGGTAGACGACCTGTATCTGGTGGCCAGTCCCGAAGAAGAAATAGCCGTGCAGGGAACGCTAAGTCCCTGTCTCGATGCTGCCGATTGCCTGACCCAAAGCGCCGTTCTTTCCAATGGCCTGCAACTGCACATTCGCTACAGCGCCCAGGCCGATCATCTGACCGTTGTCGGACAAGTCACAGACACATCCGGGCAAGACCGCGCTCTGGATATCCGTTGGGGCCTTCCCCTCTCGGCGGATCGGGGAGGAAGCTGGTGGGACGATGTCCACATCGTTCGTCCCCTCAGCGCATCCGGTATTTATGCTAACGATGTTAGTGCCAGCTACGACGGCTGGCTGCCGATATCGCTCTACCCTTACGCTGGCATCACTCAGGCAAACAAGGGGCTGGCCCTGGGACTGCCCTCGGATCGTCCTCAACTGGCCCTGCTCAGCTACGATGGCGCCACAGGCCGCTATGGCGCGACGTTCCATCTGGGAATCTCGCCGCAAGCTGGCAAGGTTGGCCCGCGGGCAGCCTTTGCTTTGGTCCTCTATCGCTTCGATCCGGCGTGGGGCTTTCGGGATGTCATCGCCCGTCACCATGCTCTGTACCCCAAGGCTTATAGCACACCCCGCGCTCTTTATGGCTTCAGCGGCAGGTCCCAAGGCGCGTACTATACCCCCAAAGGGGCCCAAGAAGTGCTGGCCGAAGATCAAACAAACACTTATTCCGCCCAATACACCGACCCTCGGTTGCAACTAAGAATTGCTGCTAATGATGCACCTCGTCCCACACTTGATCAGGCCTTAGCCGTCGTTACGACTCAGCTTGCCAGCCCCAATGCCAGCGTCGCGGATTTCGCTCGGGCGATCAGTCACAGCGCCGTTGTGGGAGCCAATGGCGACTACTCGCTCAAGGGAATTGGCGTATTCGCCTGGGACCCTGGGCACTGGGAAGCGCTCTGGACAGCCAATCTAGATCCTGATCTGCAAGATGGCCTGGCCTCTTTTTTGCTCAACCGACGCATCGAGCCGGCGTTCCAAGCGGCCAAAAAAATCGACGCCCATCTGGACGGCGTGCAGATTGACAACTTTATGAGCGAGCCTGCTTTTGATCTGCGTCTCGAGGCCCTGGCCGCTGCCGATTGGCCACTTACTTACGAGCCGAACTCTTACCGACCCGCCGTGCACACCGGCTTTGCCCTGCGCGAATATCTACAATTCTTGCGCAGCTATTTGGACGATAACTGGGGCACGGATCGGGGCATCACAGTCAATTTTTGGGGACTGGGACACCCCAACTATCTGAGTCAGTACCTGGACGCCTTCGGCAGCGAAGGTGGTCTAAAAGACAATGGACAAGGTCCCAACTTCAATCCAGCAATTCTGGACTACCGCCGTGCCATCGCCTACGACCGGCCCTACCTATTTGCCAACCAGACGCGGGGGCTGTCTGCCGCTGAAGCCCGCAGTGCCAGCCAGTTGGCCTTGCTCTACGGCGTGCTTGCCGGACATGGTCCTAACGGCGCCGCTTGGGAGCCGGGCGCAGCACAGATTGTTGACGATACGGCTGAATTGGTGAGGCGTTATTGGGCCAGCGGCTGGCGGCCGCTCACCTACGCGCGCGCCGATCAGCCGGAAATCTGGATCGAGCGCTTCGGCGGCGTGGGAGGCACTCAAACAGGACCCGCCCAGGCCGAGCTGTACTTCACTGTGCACAATCGCTCTGACATCGCGCGCACGGCCACGATCAGCATCGAGACGCTCCCCTTGGCACTTGGCGATCCGTCTTCGAGGACAATTAGCGATCTGGTGAGCGATAGGCAGGTCCCTTTCGATACTAAAGCGGGTCAGATCGTGATCCGCTTGCAGTTGGATCCTGGGCAAACGAGGGTATTGCACCTGATCAGGGCCCCTGCGGGCAGCTCTTCAGGTGGAATGCCGGCGCCGCTGTCGCTCCCTTAGCAAGCTGGCCCGTTCCTCCCTACTTCAACCCCTTAAGCTGTGATCTATGACGGCAGGCCGCGCCCTTACTCCCCTCTCCGTTGGCCGCAGAGGCCTCATTGGTGTTCTCGATGTGGGCTACCGCTGCGCGAGGAGCTATCTTCCAGAACAACCCCCGATAATCAGGCCAATTTTTCAGAATCTGCCCGGCATGCTGGCTATGAGTCTCTGCGGCAAAGCGGCCGATATGCTGTCGTAACTCCGCCAGCTCAGCAGGGGAGGGCCGCAGCAGTTGCACCAGTTGCGGATTATAGCGCTGGGGGAAATGGCCCGTTTCATCGAGTACATAGGCGCTCCCTCCGGTCATCCCCGCCCCGAAGTTCCGACCGGTCTCGCCCAGCACGATGACCGTCCCACCAGTCATGTACTCGCAGCCGTGGTCCCCCACGCCCTCCACAATGGCCAGTGCCCCGCTGTTGCGCACTCCAAGGCACTCCAGCGCCCGTTGGAGAATCTCATGGCTGGGCGAACCGCTCAGTTGGGCGATGAAGCCGATTCCACAGCCGTTATGCTCTAATCGTGGATCATAAAGCAAGTTATTATCTTGGGTATTATACCCATACTCTTGCTCAGACATGATGGACCTCCTGATTATGAAATTAAAATTGGCTTATGCTGGTGCTGCAGCTTAGGGTGCGGGAGTCCTAGGGCGAGCTAGGCTCCTTTGCCCTCTTCGGTGGAGGTGCGTCGCGTGAGCTGCCCTCGCAGGAGCAGGATAATCGGGCAGGTTGAAATGGCAGCTGCGCTGGGACAGGCTGAGGACAACTCAAGCGAGCTATCTGAGGACACGACCAGTTTACGGCTGTGCATGACCCGACCTCCTTCTGCAGAACTAAGACAGTCTAACACAAATCAGACTGCTTGTCAAGCACAGCGGCACGAATTCTGACGTTCGTTGCGTCTTAATCATCGATGGCCGGATATTGTGCGCGAATGTAGCCGACTATCGCACGAGAGTGACCGCCGCCTGATCCTGTTCAGCGGTGCGGATGCGGTAGATTCTTTCCACTGGCAGGACGAAAACCTTGCCATCGCCTATCCGTACAGATATCTGGAGACAAACCTGTGCTTGTCCGAGTCGCCGGGCCGGGCTATAATCACATTTAGGGAAGTCATCTAGCATCATGATCAAATACCTCTTCGTCACCGGCGGTGTGCTTTCTGGTTTGGGCAAGGGGATAACCTCGGCCTCCATCGGCCTGTTGCTCCAATCGCGCGGGATCAAGATCACGGCCATCAAGATAGATCCCTACCTCAATTGCGATGCGGGTACCATGAACCCCTACCAACATGGCGAGGTCTTCGTGCTGGCCGACGGCGGCGAGGTGGACATGGACCTGGGCAGCTACGAGCGCTTTCTCAATATAGACCTGACCAGCGAGCATAATATCACCACCGGTAAGGTCTACCAGCGGGTGATCGAGAAGGAGCGCCAAGGGCGCTATCTGGGCCAGACGGTGCAGATCATTCCCCATGCTACCGATGAGATCCAGTCCATGATCAAGCGCGTAGGCGAGGCGAGCGGTGCCGAGGTGGTGATCATCGAGCTGGGCGGCACTGTGGGCGACATCGAGTCGATGCCCTTCCTGGAGGCGGCGCGTCAGATGCGCCAAGAGCTGGGCCCCGAAGCCTGCGTCTTCGTGCATACGACTCTGGTGCCGGTGGTCCAGGTCGTCGGCGAACAGAAGACCAAGCCGACCCAGCATTCGGTGCGGGAGCTGCGCGCCATCGGCATCCAGCCCGACGTGATCGTCGGGCGCAGCCATCAGCCGCTCCAAGAAGCTACCCGGCGTAAGATCGCCCTCTTCTGCGACGTACCCCCGGAGGCGGTCATCTCCGCCCCGGACGCGGAGTTGATCTATCAGGTGCCCTCGATCTTTCAGGAACAAGGGCTGACCGACTATCTGCTCCAGCGCTTGCAACTGCACCCTGGCTCGCGAGACCTGACCGAATGGAAAGCCTATCTGACCGCCGCGCTCCATCCCTCCCGCCAACTGCAAGTGGCGCTGGTGGGCAAATATACCGCACTGAACGACAGCTATGTCAGTTATGCTGAAGCGCTGGCCCATGCCGGCGCCGCTTTGGGCCTCCGAGCCGAGATCCGCTGGATCGAGGCCGAGGATTTCAGTGAAGACGATCTCTCAGGGGTGCAGGGGCTGATCGTCCCGGTGGGCTTTGGCCGCCGCGGCTCGGAGGGGATGATCCGGGCCATTCATTATGCCCGCACGCACGCTCTGCCCTTCCTGGGCATCTGTTATGGTTTTCAGTTGGCGGTCATCGAGTTCGCCCGCTACCAGTTGGGGATGAAAGGGGCGAACAGCACCGAATTCGAGGCCGAGGCCTCCCCGCCGGTGATAGACCTGATGCCGGAGCAGGCCGGCCTCTCCCGCTTGGGGGCCACTATGCGCCTGGGCGCTCAGCCGGTGCGCATTGCGCGCGGCACGGAGGCCTATCGGCTCTACGGCCAGACGGAGATCGAGGAGCGCCATCGCCACCGCTACGAAGTCAACCCCAAATATATCAAGCAACTTGAGGCCGGTGGCCTGCACTTCTCCGGCAAATCGCTCGATGGGCGCCGGATGGAAATCGCCGAAATACCTGATCATCCCTTCTTCATCGCCTCACAGTTCCACCCGGAGTTCCTCTCCCGGCCCACGCACCCTCGCCCGCTCTTTCTGGGATTCTTGCGCGCATGTCTTGGCTGCGACGCCGCCGCCTGATCATCGCTCTGCTGCTCCTGTTGTCGGGGCTGGCCTGGTTGGCCTCTCGGGGGCTGTCAGGCGGCCAGAGCGCGATAGCGAACGCCGCTTCCCCAAACTCCAGTTTGGCCGCCAGCGTGGAGCTGAGCGACAGCCGCTTGAGCCATTATGACCAGCAAGGACGGCTGCTCTGGACCTTGGAGGCGCCACTGATGCGCTATCACCGGGAGACCGAAGAGAGCGTGGCTCAAGACGTCTTGGTGCAGTTCTTCAGCGCAGGGCGTCCCACGCTGCAGGTGCGCGCGGGCCGACTGGTGTTTTTTAATCGCTCTGGCGATCTGCTGCTCTCCGGCCGACTGGTCGCCGCAGACCCGGTGCAAGGCCTGCGCTTTCAGACCGAGGCCGCCCGCTGGAGCGATCATGAGCAGGTACTGCGCGGCTCAGGGCCCCTGGAGCTGGAGCGCCAGAACTTAAAACTGACCGGTCAGGGTTTCAGCTACTGGCCGAGACAGGACCGGCTGGTCGTGCAGAGCGCCGCGCTGCGCTTCTGGCCCGGGGGACGATGAAGCTCTCCGGCCAGCACCTGGCCAAGCGTTACGGCCGAGCCCCCTTGGTGGTTGATGACATCTCGCTCGCGGTCGACAGCGGTCAGATAGTAGGCTTGCTTGGCCCCAATGGCGCGGGCAAGACGACCGTCTTTCATCTGATCATGGGCCTGATCGCCCCGGAGACCGGTGAGGTCCGGCTGGACGGGCGGGAGATCACCCGTCTGCCCTTCTATCGTCGCGCCCGGCTAGGGCTGGGCTATCTGGCGCAAGAGCCCTCGGTCTTCCGCCACCTGACCGTGCGGCAGAACCTGCTGGCCATCCTGGAGAATATGCCCCTCTCGTCTGCCCAGCGGCGCACGCGGGCGGACCAATTATTGGACAAGCTGGAGATCGGTGCCTTGGCAACCCGCCAGGCCGACCGGCTCTCTTCCGGCGAGCGTCGGAGGGTGGAGATCGCCCGCGCGCTGGCCCGTGAGCCCGGGTTTCTCCTGCTAGATGAGCCTTTCTCCGGCGTGGATCCCCTCTCGGTCGAAGCGGTGCAACAGATCGTGCGCCAGCTCAGCCAGGAGGGCATCGGCATCCTGCTCACCGACCACAACGTGCGGGAGGCGCTGCGGGTGACCGACTATGCCTATCTGATTTACAGTGGCAAGATCGTCTCTGAGGGTAGGCCAGACGAGATTGCCGCTGATCCCTTGGCGCGCCGGCTCTATCTGGGCGAGCGCTTTGAGCTTTAACCGGCCGGCTCCACCCGCGCGGCGCAGGCCTTGAACTCCGGAATGCCACTGGCCGGATCGAGCGCGTCGTTGGTGAGAATATTGGTGAGCGATTCGGAATAGTGCATCGGCATCCAGATCACCCCGGGCAGGATCGGGAAAACTCTCGCTTTGACCAGCAGCTCGCCCCGCCGGGTGCTGACTTTGACCGGCTGCTCGTCTTGGATGCCCAGGCGCTCGGCATCTTCAGCGCTGATCTGGACATAGTTCTCCGGCTCGGCCAGGCCCGATTTGGTGCGCCGGCTCATCGTGCCCGAGTTGTACTGCATAAACGAACGGCCCGAAGTGAGCAACAGGGGATATTTAGCATCGGTCTCCTCGGCCGGCGGCCGATAGTCCACCGCGCTGAGCAGCCCCTTACCGCGCGTGAATTTTCCCACGTGCAGCGTGGGCGTGCCGGGATGATCTTCGCTGGGGCACGGCCATTGCAACCCATCATTCTCTTCTATGCGCCTATAAGTAATACCATGATAAATCGGAATCAGTTGACGCATCTCTTCCCAGACGGCTTCGGCGTTCTCGTAGTGCATGGGCGAGCCCATCCGCTCGCTGAGCTCGCAGAGTATCGTCATATCGCTCTTGGAGTTGCCCAGGGGCTCGATGGCCTTACGCACCAGTTGCACCCGCCGCTCGGAGTTGACGAAGGTGCCCTCCTTCTCGGCATAGCTGGCCGCAGGCAAAATCACATCAGCATATTCGGCCGTTCGGTTCATGAATAGATCCTGTACGATGAGCAGATCCAGCTTCGCCAGCGCCCGATGCACCCTGCGCACGTTCCCCTCGCTGAGTGCAAGGTCCTCACCAATGGCGTAGACGCCGTGCAGCTGGCCGGCCTCGATCTGATCCCACATGCGCGTGGAGAAGAAATACTTGCCCGCTTGTGGGATGGGCATGGTAATGCCCCAAGCCTGTTCAAAGCGCCGAATAGCTTCGCTATCGCTCCACTGCTGATAGCCGGGCAAGGTCTCTGGGCGCACCAGGTCGGTGGCCCCTTGCACGTTGTTCTGGCCACGCAGCGCGTTCAGACCGCCGCTGGCCACGCCCATGTTGCCGGTGATCATAGCTAGATTAGCCAATGCTTTGACGTTCTGCGTGCCGCTGCGGTGCTCAGTGACCCCGATGCCGTAGGCGATCGAGGCCGGCTTGGCCCGGGCGTAGATCTCGGCGGCCCGTCTGATCAGATCGGCGGGCACGCCGCTGATCTTCTCGGCGAGCTCCGGGGTGTAGCGCTCCAGCCCTTGCCGGAAGGCCGCAAAGTTCTCGCAGCGCTCGGCGATATATCTCTTATCCTGCCAATCGCTGTCAATAATGTGCCGGCAGATGGCATTGAAGAGCGCCACCTCCGAGCCCGGCCTCAGCTTGAGGTGCAGCACCTGGGCGCCGGCCCGTTCTCCCTCGCTGACCACCCGGGTGCGGCGCGGGTCAATCACGATCAGCGGGATGCCCTTACGTAGCCCGGGCAGTATCCAGCGGCTCCAAATAATCGGATGGCTGCCAGCGGTGTTGGAGCCGACGATCATCAGCGCCTGCGGCCCCGGATCGAGGAACTCCTTGATGGCATTGCTCATCGCCCCGGCCCCGAAGACTTCGGAGAGCGCGGCGACGGTGGACGAATGGCAGACGCGCTGGCATTGGTCGAGATTATTGGTGCCCAGCACCGCGCGGGCGAACTTCTGGGCCAGATAGTTCTCCTCTTGGGTAGAGCGGCTGCTGCTGATCAGGGCCACTGCATCTTGGCCATACTGTTTTTGGATGCGCCGCAGTCCGGCGACGATGAAATCATAGGCTTCGTCCCAAGGTACCGGCACAAATTGGCCATTCTTCTTGATCAGGGGGTCGGTCAGACGATCGGGATGATTGACAAACTGGTGGGCGGTGGCCCCTTTAGGACAGAGAGTGCCCTGGCTCACCGGATGCTGCTCGTCAGGCTTGACGCCCGTGACGGTATCGCCTGCGGTAACGAGATAGAGACCACAGCCAACGCCGCAGTAAGGACAGATGGTTCGCACCTCGGCCATAGCTTAACCCTCCTTTGCCGGAGTAGCTTAGCGATAACGCCACAGGGCATAGGCGATATAGCTGAGCGCCCCCAAGGTGATAACTAGCGCCAGATAACCGCCGGCTGAGCCGGGAGGATTGAAGATCCACATGAGCGTCAGACTATTTTTTCTTGTCTTTCTTGACCACGGTCAGCACTTCCATCCCGTTGTAGTAGCCACACTTGCCGCAGACCCGATGGGGCAATTTGGCCTCGTGACAGTGGGGACATTCGGTTACCGTCACCTGCGGCAGCTTCCAGTGGGCACGATGTAGACGCTTTTGCGAATGCGAACGCCGATATTTTGGCTCAGCCATTTTTTAATTCCCCTCCAAGAGAGACTGGGCCGCTTGCCAGCCGCTTAGCTTATTGTAGCTTGACCCTTGCGCCTTTGCAACTCAGCGCTATCGAGCAGCAGCGTGACCGGACCATCGTTGAGCAGCGATACCTGCATCGTCTGGCCGAAAGCGCCCGTCTGCACCGGTGCCCCCGCGGCGCGCAGCGCCCGGACAAAATGCTCGAAGAGCGGCCGAGCCAGCTCGGCAGCGGCTGCGCCTGTGAAGTTGGGCCGCCTCCCCCGGCGACAGTTCCCATAGAGCGTAAACTGGGAGACGGCCAGAATCTCACCCCCGCTCCCCAGCAGCGAGCGATTCAGCTTGCCCGCTTCATCGGCAAAAATTCGCAAATTAACGCACTTATCGGCCAGCAACTCCGCCTGAGCTACGTCGTCCTGCCGGCCGATGCCGACCAGGATCAGCAGGCCGGGGCCAATCTGGGCGATGGTCTGCTCCGCGACGCGCACGGTCGCCTGGCGCACCCGTTGAATCACCAGTCGCATACCTTGATGCTAAGCCGCTCCGGCGCCGCGCGCAACTTGCGGTCCGACTGCACAGGCTCTTATAATGCCTCAGCCCAAAAGATCAGGGAGCTGAAGAATATGCCGAAACTCAAGAAGATCGAGGCCGATCTGGGCCAGATATTCATCGCCGACCGAGCCTTGGAGATGATCGTCTATGGGGCGTTGCTCCAGGTAGAGGGGCTCAAGACGCCCGATCGGCTTACTCCCGAAGGGGTCTGGGGGCGTCTCGCCAAAGTCTACAAGGGCAATGGCATTCAGATCCTCAAAGACAACCCGGCCGCCGTAGAGACGGAGACGGAGACGAGTGAGCCGCGCCTGCACGTCAAGTTGGATTTGGTCGCCCAGTATGGGGTCAAGATCCACGAGGCCGCCGCCGAGGCGGTCCGTGAGGTCCGACGGCGGGTGAAAGAGCTGGCCGGCTTGGAGGTAGATGAGGTCAGCATCAAGGTCATCGGCATCGCCCAACCCCCAGAGAACTATGCCCAAGCTAGCTGATCCCCTGGACAAGGCCCACTCACCTCAAGTCTTTTCCCCCCTCGCCCGCCGCTACGACCTGACCAATCGCCTGCTGAGCTGGGGGCAAGATGGCTGCTGGCGGCGGCGCTTGGTGCGCTGGGCCGACCCCCGGCCGGGAGAGCGGCTGCTCGATCTATGCACCGGCACCGCTGAGGTGGCTTTGGCCTTCGCCCACCATCAGCCTCGGCTGAAGATCATCGGCCTAGATCTCTCTGAAGAGATGCTGGCCGTAGGCCGGGCCAAGCTCGCTAAACTCCACCGGCCGGTTCAGATCACCCTCCAAGAGGGCGATGCACTCCAGCCGCCTTTCCCCGCTGCATCGTTCGATCTGGTGACCATCGCCTTTGGGCTGCGCAATCTGCCCGACTATCGGCGGGCGCTGCGTCAGATGCAGCGACTGCTCCGGCCGGGCGGCCGCTTGCTCATCTTGGAGTTCGCCCCGCCGAGCGGCCTGAGTTGGGGAGGGCTCTATCGCCTGTATCTGCGCCACTGGCTCCCGCGGCTGGGGGGCTGGCTCAGCGGAGCGGGCCGAGAGGCCTACGCCTATCTGGAGCGCTCCATCCGCGATTTCCCCCCGCCGGACCGGCTGGCAGACCTGATGAAAGAGGAGGGTTTTGCCCCGGTCCAGTTCCAGCATATGAGCGGCGGGATCGTCGCCCTCTATCGCGGCGAGCGCCCATCCTGAAGCTCAGCTTTCCTCCGACTCTTCCAGCAGGCGAGCGGCATAGCCGAGCAACTTGCGCTGATCGCTCTCGCTGAGCCGGGCTGCCTGGCGACTCAGTCGCTCCAGCAGTTCAGAACTACCCTTTAGCTCGCCGGAGGCACTCAGTTGCTCGTTGTGGCTTTGCAGCGCCTGTTGGGCCAGACGGTGGGCTCGCCAGTTGGCCGAGCGCTCCACATAACGCACCTGCCAGCGGGGCAGGCGGTCCAAGAGCTCTCTGGCGGCGCGGTTCAGCTTGGCCAGATGAGGGCGACGCAGCCGATAGAGTCCATTGATCTGGTTGGCCAACAGCTGGGAATCGGTGAAAAATATCGCCCGCTCCGGCCGATAGGGCAACACAGCACGCGCCGCTTCGATCAGAGCTTGATACTCCGCCACATTGTTGGTGGTGCGCCCGATGGGACGCGAGATCTCTTCCACCACATTGGCCTGTCCATCGGTGAGAACTATGCCCACCGCCGCCTCGCCGGGATTGCCGTGTGAGGCGCCATCAAAGTTGATCAACAGTTTGTCCATAGTATCTATGATATGGTGGGCCCAGCAGGACTCGAACCTGCGACCGACCGCTTATGAGGCGGGAGCTCTAACCACTGAGCTATGGGCCCTGGCACCCAGCTTATATATAGCAAGGACCGCGGTCGGTTGTCAAGGGCAGAAACGGTCCAACAGTCGCAATACCACCCGCTCCAGCAGGCGCCGCGGCCTCATCGGCCAGGGTTCGGCGGCCAGCGCTAGCGAGGGGACCAGGATGGCCCAGAGGCCCAAGCGCTTGGCCCCCCAAATATCGGTGAAGAGCTGATCGCCCACTACCGCTACCTGCCTGGCCGGCAGTCCCATCAGCTCCAGCAGACGCAAGAAGCCGGTCGGACGAGGTTTGCGCGCCCCAAAGATCAGTGGCCGCCCACCGAGGCTCTCCCGCAACCCCTCGCGCCCCCATCCGCTGTGGTTGCTGAGGAAGGCCAGGCTGAACCCTTGGTGCTCCAGTCGGTCCAAGAAACCTGGCAGCCCAGGTGGCGGCCGGGTAAAACCCCAGGGGGCCAGCGTGGAGTCCAGGTCAAAGATGATCCCGCGGATGCCACGCGCCCTCAGTGCCTCCGGTTGGAGCTGAGCGGCCGAATCGAGCTGCTGATCCGGCTGCCAGTGGTCAAACCAACTCACGCTGTTCGCCAGGTGGACCCAGCCTTATCTCGCCGATGGCCAGATGACCGCGTGCCCCCTCCAGCACCTGGCGAGTCTGAGCCAAAAAACCCGGCGGCACCAGCAGCAGACAATATTGCCGCCCCCGGTGGAGACGCCAGTCCCGACGGAGCTGAGCAATGCCATCATAACCGGAGATGATCGCATCCAGCAGATGAATCTCGTCTTCCGGCAACTCCACGTAGAGCTCCAAGGCCCGCTCGGCGGTCCGTGCTGCTAAGGGCAAGCGGTCTCTTTCTCCGGGCCCTGGGCATTGATAAAGGCGTCGATGAAGGCGCTGACCTGCGCTTGATCATACTTATCCAGTTTGTCCAGGCGATCCCAAGCGGTCAGGGCCAGAGCTTTGTTCAGGCCAGGATAGGGTGCGAGCAGCAACTTGCAATATTTACGCTGCCCGCGCAGCCGCTGCACCAGTTGGGTCAACTGACTCAAGCTCTGCTTGGCGATATCGGGGCGATATTGCAACAGCACGCCCCCCTGTGCCAGATTATGCACCTGCAACTCAGGGGCCAGCGGCTGAGCACTGATCCCCCAAGGCGCCAGCTTCGGCGAATGACAACCGGAGGTCGGCGGCGAGGAGTTATAGACAGGCTTGCAGTCGGGCAGCAGCTTTTGACCCAGATCTGCCACCGGTTGACCCGGCTTGCCGTCCGGCGCCAGGGTGGCCGTCTTCTTCTTGCCGGAGAGCTGATCGGCCAACTTGGTGACCAGCTCAGGTTGATAGTCCGGATAGTCTTTTTGCAGTTGGTCCAGTTGCTTCTTGGCCTGTGCTTTATTGCCCTGTTTGGCGTATAAGTCGGCCAGCTGATAGAGGGCCTGTTGGCCATCGGGGCCAAACTTGTTCTTGAAACCGGCCCGCTGCTTGGCTGCATTCAGGATTTTCTCATCGATGGTGATCCGCACATTTGTCGGTGGCTTGAGCTGCAGCGCTGACTGGAAGTTGCTGATCGCTTTGTCCCAATCCAGCCGGCCGGCGTATACCTCCCCTAGCCCGCGATAGGCCTGGATAGAGTTGGGATTCTGCTGCAAGACGGCTTTGTACTGCGCCTCAGCTCCCTGGTAGACATGCTGCTTGAGATAGATGTCGGCCAGGGTCAGCCGCGTATCTTTGTCTTGCGGATCGAGAGTGATGATTCTCTTGGCCACCTCAATGCGAGCCTCGTCGCTATAGCTGCGCTTGAGGGCATCACGGTACTGCTGCAGGGCATCTTTCTTCTTGCCTTGAGCTTGGTAGACCTCCCCCAGACCCACATAGGCCTGGGAAGCATAGGCGTCGCGGTTGATCACCTCTTGAAAAGTCTGCTGTGCCTGATCGGTCTGCTTGCCCGCCAGATAGGCCTGACCCAACTTGATCTGGACGCTCTCCCGCGCTCCGATCTTGAGAGCTTGGTGATACTGACCCTGAGCCGCTTGATAATCGCCCTGCTCCATCTTGAGATCACCCAGGTCGGTGAGCAGCTGCACCTCCAGCGTACTCTCCTTCTCCGAGGAGATAGCCTCTTTGAGCTTGAGCAGGATATCCTGGGCCGATTTGAGCGCATTCTGCCGGTCCGGCTCGGAGGCCGAGTCCAGCTTGGCCCAAGCCAGATAAGTCTCCCCTAATTTGAGCTGCACCTGCTTGGCCTGCTCCGGCTGCTTCTGATCCTGGACCAGTTTGAGCGCGGTGGCATAGTAGCCGATGGCCTGCCGATAATTGAACCGTTTGGCCTGCAGATCGCCCATGAGCAACTGAGCCTCGGTTAGAGTGGGGTCGAGATCAAGCGCCTGCTTCAGCTGGCCCAGGGCCTGGGTCTCCTTGCTTCGCTGCAAGAACCAGCGGGCATAGCGATAGCGCAGTTGAGCATTCTTGGGAGAGGTGGCCAGCGCCGCCTCAAAGGCCGGTCCATCCGCCGAGCCGGCCGAGCGCAAGAAGCTTTCCGCTGCTTGACGGCGATCTAGGGCGATCTGCTGCTCGATCGCCTTGAGTGCCGCGCTCTTTTTATCCGACTGTTTGGCCAGCTTGGCCTGTTTGTCCTGATCGAGCTTGAGCACCTGGGCGTAGAGCCGGCTGAGATAATAGCCCAGATAGGGGTCGGTACTGGGGCTATTCTGTTGGATTCTCTCGTAGGCTTGGATCGCCGGCTCCAGCGCGGCCCGCTTGGCGGTATCACCTTTGGCGCTGGTCGCTCGGGCCTCCAGCGCAAAGGCCCCCAACACCGGAGCGCCGACATAGTCGATCTTGGCCTGGCTCTTGAGCTGCTTGAACCAGTCGGAGAAGCGTTGTTTGGTCTCGTCCTTGATATAGGCCTGGGTGACTTGCTTTTTAACTGTATCGCTCTCGCGTCGTCCGGTCAGCTCGATCAGGTGGAAGCCGAAGGAGCTGCGCACGATCGGGCTGACATCGCCCACTTTCTTCAGGGCAAAGGCCGCTTGGTCAAAGGCCGGATCCATCACCCCGTGGCCGAACCAACCCAGGTCTCCGCCCTTGGCCTTGGTGGCCGGGGCGTCGTCGGATTTCTCCGTGGCCAATTGAGCAAAACCGGCTCCGGCTTGTAGCTGCTTTTGCAGGGCCTCGATCTTGCGGTAGGCCGTCTGGACCTGATCGGCAGGCGCGTCTTTGGCGACTTTGATTAAAATATGACTGGCCCGCACTTCGACCGTCTTGGGGAACACGCCGGCCTTCTGGGCCTGGCTCTGCCAGTGATCAAAGCGCTGATGCTCCAGTTCGTTGATATAATCGGTCTTGACCTGGCTCTTGACCGCAGCAAATTTCTTCTGGCGCCGATCGGTGACCTTGATCAGGCCGAAGCCTCGGGCGGTGCGGATGGGATCGCTGACTTGGCCCACCGGCAGCTTGAAGGCCACCTTGGCGATCTGGGGGTCCATCTTATCCCGGCTCAGATAGCCCAGATCGCCACCGTTATTCTTAGAGAGATCTTGAGAATACTGCTTGGCCAGCTTGGCGAAGTCAGCTCCTTGGTCGAGCTGGGCTTTGATCCGGCCTATCTGCTCTGAGGCCGACTGCACCACGCTCTTAGGGGCGTCAGGCGCGACCTTGATCAGGATATTGCTCAGGTTGACCTCTTCAGGAGCATACTTGTCCTGATGAGCCTTCAGATAAGTTTTTAATTCCTGATCGTCGGGCACCACCGGGGAGATGAGTTTTTTAATATATTGGTCTTGATGTTTCTGCAGATAGTCCAGCAGCTCCTGATCGCTGGGGTGGAGTTGGCCTACGACGGCGGTTTCCAGCTTCTGGGCCAGGAGAAAAGTCTCGTCCTGATGGCGCAGCTTGGCCTTGAAGGCCGCTACGGTGGCCTGCTGCAACCCCAGAGCCTGCTTGATCAGCTCTTGCTGCTGCGAGGTGGCGTCCTTGAGTATCTTGCGGAAGCTGTCCTCGGTCAGCTTCTGGCTGCGCAGGAACTGATCGTAGTCGTTCTGAAAAGCCTTATCCAACTCGACGCGCGAGACGCTCAAACCTCTCTTTTTAGCCTGTTGCCGGATCAGCAAGGCATCTATCAAAGCTATGGGGTTATTCGCGCGACTGGGGGGAAACTGGAAACCGGATATGCCATAAGCGGCCTGATAGCGCAACTGCAATTTTAGATGGGCGCCTTGCGTTCCTTCCAGTTGCTTGCGGAAGTCTTGGCCGAACTGGCGATAAAAACTGACCGCCTGTGAGACCAGGCTGTTATAGGCTGCGTCCAATTCGCCCTTGGTAATCTTGGCCCCCTCCACGGTGATCGCCGTCTGTTGCTCAGGGCTATTCGCGTCGTTCGCGTTGTTTTTATTGTTGAAGGTCAGGCTGGGGGTGAAGAGCAAGATGCCTCCCAACAAAAACGCCACTACGACCACCCAGATCACCAAGTGCCCGTAACGGCCTACTAAAGCTCGCCACATGAGTTCAATTCACCTCGAAATTTCCCTAGAAGATGGACCGCGCCGCCAGCGGCGTGGCCGGTGGCGGCGAAGCTCGCCTCGCCTGGAGGCAATCATAGGCAATAGATAGCTGGCTGTCAACCTAGCGGGCGCTCTCGCTGAACCGGATGCTGCGGATGACCTGCACCTTGATCTCGCCGGGATAATGCAGCTCCTCCTCGATGCAGCGGGCGATGTCATAGGAGAGCTTGGCGGCCAGATCATCGTTGACCTCCTCGGGGCGAACCATCACCCGCACCTCACGGCCCGCCTGGATGGCATAGGCCTCCGAGACGCCGGGGAAGGCCTGACAGATGCTTTCCAGATCCGAGAGCCGTTGGATATAGCTGGTGAAGGTCTCCTGGCGGGCGCCCGGCCGAGCGGCCGAGAGGGCGTCGGCGGCTTGGATCAAGATGTCCAGCACCGCTTGGGGCTCGACCTCCTCATTGTGGGCCAGGATGGCCTGCACCACCTCTTCCGATTCGCCGTAGCGGCGGGCCAGTTCGGTGCTGATCAGCGAGTGCGATCCCTCGACCTGATGGTCCACCGCCTTGCCGATGTCATGGAGCAGCCCGGCGCGGCGCGCCTGCTTGGGATCCAGACCCAGCTCGGAGGCCAGTGCCCCGGCGATAAAACTCACTTCCAGAGAATGACGCAGTTGATTTTGGCCGTAGCTGGTGCGAAAGGCCAACCGGCCTAGCAGCATCACCAGCTCCGGATGGAGCCCTTCCAGGCCGGCCTCCAGGACCGCCCGCTGACCTTCTTCCTTGATGCGTGCCGCCACCTGCTCCTTGGCCTTGTCCACCTGTTTCTTGATCTGAGCCGGATGGATGCGCCCATCCTCGACCAATTTCTCCATGGCCATGCGGGCCACCTCGCGCCGGATGGGATGGAAACAGGAGAGCACCACCGTGTCCGGGGTGTCGTCCACCAACACCTCCACCCCGGTCAGGGCCTCAAATGCCCGAATATTGCGTCCTTCACGTCCGATCACCCGGCCCTTATAATCATCGTTGGGCAGGGGCACCAGGCTGACGGTCGAGATCTCCACCTCATCGGAGGCGTAGCGCTGGATGGCAGTGGCGATGATCTTGCGGGCTTCCCGCTCAGCCTGCGCCTGCGCCTGCTCCTTGAGCAGGCTAATGCGCTTGGCGAAGAAGCGCTGCGCCTCCGCCTCCACCAACTGGAGCAACTGCGCCCGTGCCTCAGCAGAGCTCAGGCCAGCCTGCGCCTCCAGCCGGACCTGCTCGCTGCTGAGCAGCAGTTCGCCTTGGCTGATCAGCGCCTCCACCCGCTGCAGATCCTCGCTGAGCGACTTCTCGGTCTGCTCTAACTGTCCGGCCTTGCTCTCCAGGCGGCTCTCGCGCTTGAGCAAGCGGCTTTCCAGCTCATCCAGCTTGGCTTCCCGTCGGTTGATCCGCTCCTCCAGTCCGGCCCGTTGCAGGGCGATTTGGCGCTCGGCCTGCAAGAGCCTCGCTTGCTGCTCGGCTTCGGCTTTAAGCCTCGCTTCCCGCAGCAGGTCGGCTGCGCGCCCCTTGGCCTGCGCCAACTGTCGATCATAGCGGTATCTCCCTAACTGATAGCCACCTCCCATCAACAACAGCACACCTAAAACCCCTAACACATAATAAAGCGTCATTCAGTTGCCACCCTTTCTCCAGCCCATGCAGGAGGGAATTCTGACCCCTCGATCTCAACAAGTTCATAGTCAGGCTAGCTTGCCTCATTGGATAATGATTATAAGCGCTTATAAGCGCTTCGTCCAGCGGAGTCAATTCCGCTTGGCCAGCAGGGAAAGAACGGCGGGGAGAAAGGTCAAGCTGAAGAGGGTGGTGAAGCCGATCCCTAGCAGAGCCACCTGGCCCAACACCTGCAAGGCGCTCATCTCGGCCAGAGCGAGGCTGCCCAGCCCGATCATGGCCGCCAGGGCGTTGGCCAGGATCGGCACGGCGGTGGAGCTGGTCGCCCCCTCCACGTCGCGCTGCCCCAGGTCCTGATGGCGATGGAGCAGATAGACGCAGTTGTCCACACCCAAGCCCAGCAATAGCGGAGAGATCAGTATGTTGACGAAGTTGAACTGGATGCCCAGCCAGTGCATCGCGGCCAGCATCCAAATATAGCCCAGGATGAGCGGTGCCAAGGCCAGCAGCATCGCCCCGCGCAGCTTGACCCGGCGGAAGTCCAGCCAGATGATCAGCATGATCAGGGCGATGGCCAGTAGGGTGGAGCGCTGGAAGTCGCTCTCCATGTAATCGCGCAGCCGGGCTTGCAACATCGGCGCACCCAGGTAGTCGGGCCAAATGGAGTTGAGTTGGCCGATAAACTGTTTGTAGAGATTGCTATCATATATCCAAGCCGGTTGCACGTGGGCATAGATAATCATCGCCCCCTTAGCAGTGAAGAAATAGCGCTGCAACTGCCGCTGCAACTGGGGATTGTGCAGGCGGCCCTCGACATCTTGCGGGGTGGGGATCGAGCGCAGGATGGCCTGGGCCTCTTGGGCCAAGCGGTCCAACTGGTCGCTCAGCCGGGTGGCTTGCTCGGTGAGGGCCCGGCCGTTGAGCGCATCCAGCCGAGCGATCAGGTCCAGCACCTGGCTCTGCTGCTGGGCCAGCTTGGCGGCCAAACCCTCTTGGCCATTGATAGCCGCCTGATCACGGGCATCGCCCAGGTTCGCCTGCAAGCGCTCCCATTGCCGGCGCAGCTCGCTGCGATGGGCCAGATTATCGCGCAGCCATTTGAACTGGGCCCGCACCGGGGCCAGGGCCGACGCCAGGTCCAGCGACCGCACCTTGGCCAGCTTCCCCTTGATCTCTTCCACCTGACTGGGCAGGGGCATCACGCTGTAATAATTGATCACCTGATCTATCGCCGGCAGGGCTAAAAGCCGCCGGGATATCTGTTGGATCTGGCTGGGATCGTCCTTGACGAAGAAGACGAAAGCGTTTTGGGCATCAAATGAGCTACGCTCGAAGGCCCGATTGATCCGGGCACGCGTCTCCACGGTGGGCAGGTTCTTGGGGATCAGCTTGTCGGAGACGAACTCGAAACCCACCTGCGAGGCGCTAGTTAGCCCCACATAGAGGCTGGACCCCAGCACCAAAATGATCAGCGGCCAGCGCACCCGCAAGATCAGGTGCACCAGTGGGCGCACATTGAGCAGATAACGCGGAGGTCGACGACCGGGCCCCCGGCGCCCGAAGACCACCTGGGTGGCCATGATCAGCGCCGGCAGGACGAAGAGGGTCAGCAAGTTGGCTAACAGGATTCCCAGGCCAAGCAGAAGGCCCATCTGTTGGAGACCGGGCGAGCTGGCCAAGAGCAGGCCAAAGAGCACTGAGGAGGTGGCCAGGGAGGCGATCAGCATCGCGCTGCCCTTTTGCAGCAACGTGTTATGCAACGCCACGGTGAGCTTGTGGCCGGCCTGGCGTTCCTCGAGAAAATGGGTGATGAACTGAATGCCGTAGTCGATCCCCATCCCCAGCATCAAGGGGGGCAGGAAAGTTGTGAGCAGATTTAGGCTGCCCACGGTAAGCCTAACCAGGGCCAGGCTGATCAGCAGGCTCATAAAAATAGGCAAAGAAGCTAAAATAGGATAAAAAAGGCGCCCCAAGATGAGGATGAAGAGCAGGGAGATGCCGACAATAGCAATCAAAGTTGTCTTGTCGGTATCCCGCAGCAGGGCGGCCTGGCTTTCGGCATTGAAGACGTAGGAGCCGGTCAGGCCCACCTGGAAACCCTGTTTCTCTAGAGCGAGTCGGCGCAGCACCTGCCGCACGGTGCGGGTCACCTTGGTGTTATACGCTTCGGAGTCGGTAGAGGGACGGCGGAAATGGACGTTGACCAAGAGCGAGCGCCGGTCGCGCGAGAGCAAGAGATCGGGCGAGCTGGGCGGCTCTAGCTGCTGCAATCCCGCCTGAAACTGGCCGGTCAGCCTGAGCAAGGGGGTTATTCTGGCCTCCCCGCGCGCCAATTCTCCCGGCAGGTGCCCCAGTTGCAGGCCCACCTGCTTATTCAACTTGGCCAGGTCTACCAGGCTCTGGCTGAGCTGTTTGATGACTTGTTGCAGCTTCTTGGGGGCGATCACCGTCAAGCCGCCGGTTTTGATCGCTTGCTCCAGCCCTTGGTTGAGCTGGGCGTAAATCTGGTCCAGACGCTGCCCCTGATTCGCTGGTGGCTCCGCCGGGCTTGAGCCGGCCGGCGCTTTGCTCAATGCCTCTAGGCTTTGCTGCAAGTCACTCAGGTTCTGCTCGGAGAGCGCTTGCAGGTTGAAGGAGAGCGATTGGGGGTTGGGCAAGGCCGGACGATAGCTGGCGGAGGTTACTTCCGGTTGCGCCTGCAAAGCGGCGATCAGCCGCTCGGCTGTGGTGCGCAAGCGGTCCACCCCCTCCGCCCGACTGGAGGGCGTTTGGGTCAGGCTCAAGAGCACCGTGAGCACATCGGCGCCCTGCAAGGCGGCCTGGCGCTCGTTGAACTTCTGAATGAGCTTATCACCTGGAGGGAGCAGGTCTTTGAAGTCACTATCCAGCTTCAGGCCGCGCACATAATAGAGCGAAAGTAATGCCGCCAAGCTGGCGATGACCAAAATCCACCAGCCCCGGCGTCGGGTAAGCTGATAGATCCATTCTAGCAACCGTTGGCGTATCGTTTCCGGTTTCAATAGCTTACCTTGCAATCTCGCTCAAGATTTAGCTGCTGCGCAAGTTGCGCGGGAAAGATTGCCCGCCGGTTGACCGTGGTGTGCTAGCGCGAGCGAGCTTTGGCCCGTTGCGCCTCGGCCAGCTCCTCCGGGCTGGTCACGTCTATCTGGTAGCCGGTGAGCTTGGCGGTCAGGCGCACGTTTTGGCCACCGCGACCGATGGCCAGACTGAGCTGATCGTCGGGGACGATGACCAGCGCCTTGCGCTGCTCCCGGTCGAGCTCCATGCGGGTCACCGCTGCCGGCTCCAAGCTGGAGGCGATCAGTTGCTCCAGCTCGTCGCTCCAGCGGATGATATCCACTTTTTCACCGGAGAGCTCCTTGACCACCTCTTTGACCCGCGAGCCGGCCGCGCCAACGCAGGTGCCCACCGGTTCGATCTCCGGGCTGTTCGCCCGCACAGCCACCTTGGTGCGCACCCCGGCCTCCCGGGCGATGGCTACCACCTCCACCAACTCCCGCTCGACCTCCGGGACCTCCAAGGCCAGCAACTGGCGCACGAAGCTGGGATGAGCCCGCGAGACCAAAATACGCGGATCTCCTTGAGATTTCTCTACTTTATAAAGATAGGTTTTGAGCTGGTCTCCCAGACGATACCGTTCGCCAGGGATGCGCTCCTTTTCGGCCAGGAGCGCCTCGGCCTGGCCCAGGTTGAGCCAGACATCGCCGCCTTCAAAGCGATGCACCGAGCCGTTGATCAACTGGCCCACCCGACGGCGATAGCGCTCATAGACCATCGTGCGCCGCTTGCGGGAGATCTCCTGCCGGATCGCCTCCTCGGCCCGCCGGGTGGCGATGCGCCCGAACTGCGCCAGGTCAATGCGCGTCTCCACCCCATCGGCGACGATGCGGATATCTCCGGAGTGGCGATCGATGCGCACCGCCAACTCCTCTGCGGGGCCATACTGGGCAGTATAAGCGACCTCCAAACCCTTGGCCACCGCGTCATAGAGATCGTCGCGTTCGATCCCCTCATCCTTGGCCATCTCTTCCAGTGCCTCTAGGAATTCAACGTTCATTGGCTCACACCTGAGCTTCATTATACCGATCAGCCTCGGCGCTGCAATCTAGAGCCGGAGCTGTGGCGTCGGGCCGGTCGGCCGGTTATAGTCAGGTGTTATGCCCCAAACCCACGCACCGGCCCTACAGCGGCAGTTGATCGTGCCCCCCGAGGCCGAAGGGCAACGGCTGGATCGCTGGCTAGCCGGCAGTCTGAAGACGATCTCACGCAGCCGGGTGCAGAAACTGATCGCTTCCGGTCTAATCAAGCTGTCTGGAGAACCCACCAAGGCCGGCCGGCTGCTCCAAGGGGGCGAAGAGCTCCAGCTCACCGTTCCCGCCCCAGCTCCTACGCGGCTGATCGCCGAGACGATTCTCTTCGAGATACTGGCCGAAGACGATGATCTGGTCGTGGTGAACAAGCCCTCTGGCCTGGTAGTGCATCCGGGAGCGGGACATGCCCAGGGCACGCTGGTCAACGGCCTGCTCCGGGGACGTGAGCTGGCTCCGGTGAGCGGTGCGCCAGAGCGGCCTGGCATAGTCCACCGGCTTGACCGGGGGACCAGCGGGGTGATGGTGGTGGCCAAGACCGAGCTGGCCTATCGCAGCCTGGTCGCCCAGTTCAAGCGCCACGAAGTCTCTAAACACTATCTGGCCTGGGTCCGCGGCGCTTTCAGCGAGACTGAGGGGCGCATCGAGGCGGCGATCGGCCGCGACCCACGCCAGCGGCAGCGGATGAAGGTGCTGGTGCAGCGCGGCAAGCCGGCGGTCACCGAGTTCAAGGTGCTGCAGCGTAGTCCGGAGCGCACACTGCTCGAGGTGCATCCCCTCAGCGGGCGCACCCATCAGATCCGGGTGCACCTGAGCTCCATTGGCCATCCCATCTTGGGAGATCGCCTCTACGGCGGGGCCGGTGCGGCCGCGCCGCGGCTGATGCTGCACGCCTGGCAGTTGGAGCTGTGGCATCCCCGCTCTGGACGGCGCGTCTGCTGGATCGCTCCGCCCCCGGTGGAGTTCGAGTTAGCTCAGTAGGAGCGGCCCAGCAAACGCCTGCGCAGTTGTAAGGCATAGTCCAGGCCGGCCAGATAAGAGAGAGCGATGCCCAGATAGAGTAGCCCCAAGCCCCAGGAGCTCAGCCTTTGGCCTCCCAGCAGGAGTATCAGGCTCAAGCCCAGCGCCAGCGAGGCACCCTTCCCCAAGGGACGCGCGGCCGGAATCTTGCACCTGTTAGCCCTGAACAGCAGCGCCCCCCAGAGCAAGCCTAACTGTTGAAAGACGAGCAGACCCAAAGCGACCCAGGGCAGCCTGCCCTGCCAAGCCAAGCTGGTCAATAACGAGGTGAAGAGCAGTTTGTCCACCAAGGGGTCAAGCACTTTGCCCAGAGGGGTGATCTCCCGCCGCCAACGGGCCAGGGCACCGTCAGCGAGGTCCCCGGCCAGGATAGCCACCAACAGTCCCAGCGCCATCTCACGCCGGCTTAGCAATAACTCCGCAATCAACCAGGGGATTAGCCCCAGGCGCACCAAGGTGATGGCATTGGCCGGCGTCATTCTCTTAAATATACTGGTCTATCTCCTAATAGGTTAATAATCCCCTGCCCGGTTGCCAGGTCAAAATGGCGCCCCCAGCGCCAGATAGAAGACCGGAGCCGGCTGGCCTAGCCCCTGGGCCACGCCGAGGCCGAGCGAGATACTGTTGAAGTAGCCCAGCGTAACATTGAGCAGTAGCTCGGTCCCGAAGCCGATCTTGACCTGCTTCAGGCTGAGCCGCTCGCCGGCCAGGCCCGCATCTACGAAGAGCCGGCCATGCAGGCCGCTCAAGAAGAGCGAGTAACGGCTGATACCCCGCTCGATATCCATCAAGGGGAAGTCATATTGCAGTCCGGCGACCAATGCCAGCTTGCCCGATAGCACATCGGCCTTGAAGCCGCGCAGGGCGAACCGTCCGTAGGGGCCGCCGATATGAAACCCCTCGCGCTTGACGTCGCTGACATCGCTCCAGGCCCCCACGAACTTGAGCGAGAGGTGCTGGCTGCTGAGCAGCGGCAAGCGCCAGCTCTCCCGCCAGTCGAGCACCAGCGACCTGTGCCACACGCCGGAACCCGCCACCGTCTCCAGTTTGCCGTCCAGTAAGACGGAGAATGCATTGGCATACAGATCATGCTGGGTCAGGCGCTTCAGGCTCCAGGAGGCGGTGAACGTATGCCGGGTCTCTGGTAAGGCGAGAGGTGCCATCGCCGAGTCGGCCTGGCCCAACAGGGACAAGAGGCTAGCCGAGCCGGTCTGCACCTGAGAGATGCGCTGTGAACGCCGATAGCCGATGGTCAGCGTCTGGCTCCCGTCCAGGTGCAGCGAGAGCGGGAAGCTGGCACGCAACGACTGGCTGTTGCCGTGGCGATCGCCGGTCAGGCTCACGGTGAGCTCCGGGAAGAGTTGCAGGTTAATGTAGGTCAGATTATAGATCGGCCGAGCTTGCTGAAAATCATAGCCCAGCAGTGTGGTGTAGGCCTGCTGCACGGTGGCATCTTGGCCCTGGATCAGGACACCCGCCCCGCCAGGCAGGGGCAGCGGCAGCCAGAACTTAGGTGCTAGCGAGAGGGTCGGATCATAGGGCTTAACCGGATATTTGCTCTGGGGATAGCCCGACCAAATCGGTATTTTCTTCATTGGAAGCTGGACCGGCCTCCAGGTCTTTGGGTCATAGGGCATCTTGTAGATGTTGTAGCCCACGCTGCTATAACCCGTAAAGGCCAGCCACTGACCATCGGGTGAGATGCTGGGATGGAAGGCCCCGCTGAGCATATTGGTCACCCGGAAGAAAGCTTTATCTTTAACCCGATAAGCGTAAATATTATAGACGCGGTCATGATCTGAGCTGAAGAGCACGAACTTGCCGTCGCGCGACCAGACCGGATCGGCATCCTGGGCTTTATCTTGAGTCACCGGAGTCAGGTTGCCCCCGGCCGCGGGCAGCAGATAAATATCTTGATAGCCGCCGCGCTTCCACAGTGCCAAGGCCAAAGTCTTACCGTCCGGAGAGACGGCCAGCGATTGGATGATGCCATTGTCATCGGGAAAACGCTTGATGATGCTGATCTGGCCACTGGCCAAGTCGAGCCGCGCCAGGGCGGTGCTGCCATCGTGACTCACCGTCTGAGCCAGATAGAGCGAGCGACCGTCGGGGGCGAACTGAGCGTAATAGGCCCGCGCGCCCCAGGTGAGCCGCCGCTCTTTCTTCGTCTGCAGATCATAGAGATAGAGGTCGGAGAGCAGCGCGTAAGGCCCATCGAAGTCGAGCTTGGCGTAGACCAGCTTCTTCCCATCGGGCGACCAGGCCGGTAGATTGACGAAGCCATTGACCAGCTCGTGATCCCGGTCGCCCTGGGGAGTGATCAGCCTGATGTCATCGCGTCCGGAAGCATCCGAGTGATGATAAGCGATCCAGCCCTGAGCGCTCGCCGAGCCGCTCTGGGCGGCCTCAGGCGACCAGGCCGGCTGGTTACTGATGAACCCCAGCGAGCTGACCCGCAGCGCCGGGGTGAGCCCCTTTGCAGTGATAGCCCGGATCTGCTTGGTGAAGCGGGCGCGCAGCCACTGCTTAAAATCCTGATAGAGCTTGCTGCGCGAGACGCCCAGCGCCTTTTGCAGCACTTGGTCGAAGTCTGCCCCATAGCCGGAGAGAGGCGCGAGCAGATTGAGTGGCTTGCCGGCGTTGATCTGATCGATCTGGGCCAGCTTGTCTTGTCCATAGCGCTCTTCGATGTAGCGATCGAGCCAGGAGCCATAGTTATAGACCAGCAAGCCGCTCGTCGGCCAGCGGGCGCGCCCATAATATGAAGTCGTCTGATCATAAGGTGGCAGGGCGTTATCGAGCACCATCTGGCGCAGCAGCATCTCGGTGCGGGCGCCGTTGAGGCGTGACTGACCCAGATGCTTATATGTCTCATAAACGGCCAGCCCCTCGATAAAAGTAATCGGCTTATGTATTTCCGGCAGCACGATGGTGCCCAGCAACCGGCGTAAAGCTTTATTCACCCCACGCACCTGGGACAGATCAACCGCATGGACATACTCATGGAAGGTCACCATCTTCCACCAAGAGGCGAGCCGCACATTAAAATTATCTGAGAGACGACCCTGGTAAGCGAAGATCATGATCTCGCCAGAGAGCGGATTGGTGGAGCCATTGGAGAGATCGAGTGGATCTACCAGCACGATCTCGGTCTTCTGCGGCGCCTGACCGAACTCTTTTTTCAGGGTCCGATAAAAACCCTCGACCTGAGAGGCGATCTCCTGGGCCGGGCCGCCCATCCCCTGCTGATAAGTAATGCGGAAATGCGGGGTCTCGATCGTCTGCCATCTCAAGCTGGGATCTATGCGTAGCTGGCCGTAACCTACCACGCTCCCCACCGTTAATATCAAGATAAGTGCGCTCAAGATCGCCGCTCGCCGGGCTAGCTGACACGCTTGCATCTGGTGATGCCTCCTCATGTTGAACTTTGGATTAAAAATTCATCAGGAACTGGAACTGTCCGTCCTGGGTGAAGACGAAGTCGGCACGCAACTGGAACTGGCTGACCGAGACTATCGCTGCCAGACCCCAGCTAAAGAGCGTACCGGTCTCCTGAGGTTTGGCGGCTTTTGCTTGGCTCCCCTGAGCCACCGGGGTTGCCTCCGGTCGGTCATGGGTGGCCGAGCCGGCCTGAAAGGTCAGCGCGCCGGAGAGCTTGAGGGGTACACCTTGGCCCAAAGCGGGCAAGAGCGCCGACGGCAGCAGGTTGGACGGGAGAGAAATCTTGGTCTGGTAAAGAATAAAGCGCCGTTCCAGTTCGAAGCTCCAGAAGTCATGGCCGCGCAGCGCTTTAGCGATGCCTCGCACGCTGGTGCTGAACTCAAAGCCCTTCAGTCCGGCTAGATTACTCAGATGGCCCCAGCGGCCGCTCAGCCGCAGCTCACCTATATTCAAAGTCAGGTTCTGGCTGCTGGCCTGGAAGAGCTGCTCGCTCCGCCGGCCGTCATGGCCCAGCAGTGCGCCTATGATCATGTTGGAGCTGCTGCTGAGATAGATCTGGTAGGGCAAGCTGTAGCTGCTGCCTCGGTCCAGGCTGAGATAGGCCACTTGAGGACCGGGGCCCTGCTCGTCCCAGAAGCGCCCTAGGAAGGCCCGGGCCTTATCGCCGTTGCGGCTGAGCACCAGTGCCAGGCCGCGCTCACCGAACTGGCCCAAAATCGGGGAGGAGGGCCAATCGAGCCAGGAGAGGCGCAGGCCGCCTTGGCCCTTGATCAGGGGCAGCTGGGCCAGGTTCAAACCCAGACCGGCCTCATATCTGAACGCCTTGCTCTTGAGCCCGTAGGCCGCGCTGCCGAAGGGCTCCCAATTGCCCAGGTGACAATCGGCCTTGGCGCCCACCAAGCTGCCATCTACTGCGTTTTGCGAGAAGACCGGTTGAGGTCGGCAGGGGAATGACTGCGCCAGAGCGGCCGGCACCGGAGTCAGCAGGAGCACCAGTAGTGAGCACCAGACCGTCAAAGCCAATTGAGATCGTCTCATTAGAGATCAGAACCTCCTTTAACCCTTGCATTATAGACCCAGAGAAAATGGCCGGTCAAACCGATTGACTCTCGCCGGCTCAATTTGCTATGATAATCCGATAGCGGGCGACGTGACCCAAAGGGGGGAAGCGCGATGTCACGGAGCACCCTGGGTGCTCAGGAGATCAAAGCCATCTACGACCGGCTAGCAACCCAATATGATCGCCGCGAGCGGCTGCTGGAATGGCTGCTCTTGCGGCGCCACCGCCGCAAGTTGCTCAGCCGGGCCCGCGGCGAAGTGCTGGAGGTGGCGATCGGCACCGGCCTCAATCTGCCCTTTTATCCCCCCGAGTGCAGCATCAGCGGCACCGATCTCTCCCCGGTCATGCTCCAACTCGCTCAGCGGCGGGCCGAGCGCTTGAGGCGTGTTGTCCGACTGCAAGAGATGGACACCCAGCAACTGGCCTTCGCCGATGAGAGCTTCGATACGGTAGTCAGCACCTTGGCGCTCTGCACCGTGATTGATCCTCTGCGGGCGCTGGGTGAGATGGCCCGGGTCACTCGCCCCCAGGGGCAGCTCTTGCTCTTCGAGCATGGGCGCTGTCGCTACGGCACCATCGCCCGCTGGCAGGATCGTCTCACCCCCCACCAGGTGCTGCGCTTCGGCTGTCACCTCAATCGCAACGTTCTGGCGCTGGTCCAGGCGGCCGACCTGCAAATCATCTGGCGGGAGAGCCATCTGGGAGGCATGCTGCGGCTAATTCAAGCTATACCCTTCCGCTGAATCGCTCGGCTAAAAAGAGCCGGACCAGCGCAGATAGAGCTGCGGGCCGGGCTGCCCCAGCCCCTGAGCCAGCCCCAAGCGCAAGCTGAGCGGCAGAGAGCGCTCTAAAATGAATCCCAGGCGCAGTTCGCCCCCCCAACTGACCCTCAGCCGGCTTAGATCGATCCGGTCGGCGGCGCTGCCGACGGTCAAGAAAAGCGCACCGGAGAGTTTGTCCAGGAACAGTGGCCAGAGACCCAGACCACGCTCGATGGCCAGCAGCGGGAAGCTGTATTCCAGCTTGCCCCAGAGCAACTGCTTTCCCCTCAGCAACCCCGAAGGAAAGCCGGGCAAGGCA
Organism: uncultured bacterium; assembly: GCA_913053845.1. Taxonomy (GTDB): domain Bacteria; phylum Bipolaricaulota; class Bipolaricaulia; order RBG-16-55-9; family DRJF01; genus DRJF01. Next base: position 30,342 of record CAJXGD010000005.1, read on the forward strand.
TAAGGACCGTCGGTGCCACCCAGTTGAAAAGCCCCGGGCAGGTCGCTCCAGCCGGCCACCAAGTGTGTAATCAGCGCCTGCCGGGGCATGCCAGGCAGGCGCACCTGCTCCTGCCAATCCAACAGAACCCGGCGTGCCGCCGTTTGCACCCCGGAGCCGGTCGCCCGGGACCAGCCCCATTGGCCGGAGAGCGAGATATTCACCGAGTCGCGCCACAGGCCCAGCCCCTGCTGGGCCGAGTATTTCCAAGAGCCGAAGAGTTGCTGCTGGCTCTCTCCTGGTGAAGTGGAGCGGCGATAGCCCAACTTCACCGTCTGGCGCCTGGTCAGCTCCACGACTAGGGGCCAGCTCAGCGCCAGCGAGGTATGGCTGCTGAGCAGATCGCCGCCGGCCTGCAAAGCCAACGTGGCTCCCAGTTGGGAGTTGAGGTAGCTCAGCTCGAAGAAGGGCGATGCCCGCCGCCAGGCGTAGCCGAGCTGCAAGCGGAAGCGTTGCTCATCCAGCGCATCTTGGCCCCAGGTGAAGAGGCCCAGCCGACCGGCCGCCGGATCGAGCCAGGGCAGCCAGAGCTTGGGCAATAGCGAGGGGATCGGATTGTAGGGCCGGATAGGCCAGGATAGCTGGGGATAGCCGGGCCAAGGGGAGATATGCTCATAGTGCTGCTCCACCGGCGTCCAAGATTGAGGATCATAGGGCATGAGGCGCAGATCATAGCCGGAGGCCGAATAAGCCACGAAGGCGATGTTCACCCCGTCGGGGGAGACGGCCGGAGCGAAGGCCCCGCCAAAGGAGCGGGTCACCCGGAAGAGCCGGGCGTCGGCAATCCGATAGGCATAGAGATCATAGCCGCCAGACCGATCGGAGCTGAAGAGCACGTAGCGCCCGTCGGCCGAAAAACTGGGGTCCAGATCGGTGGCCCGGTCGCGGGTCGCCGACCAGAGCAGGCGGCCGTCCCTGCTGAGCAGATAGATATCTTGATAGCCACCCCACTGCCAGAGGGAGAGGGCGATCGTCTGACCATCGGGCGAGATGGCCAGGGACTCGATGGTAGCCTGGCCACCCAGTTCGAGCAGGATCTGGCGACTATGGCTCACCAGATCATAGACGATCAGTGAGCTGCCCGGCCCGGCTTGCCCGGGCAGATAGCTATCATCGTCGCGGGCGATCAGCAGATGCCGTCCGTCGGGGAAAGGAGCCACGGCGTAGGCCCGCTCGCCGGTGGTCAGTCGTCTCTCCTGCCGGGTGACCAGATCATAGCTATAGAGATCATAGAAAAGATAGTAGCGCTTAAAGATACCCAGCTTGGGATAAATCAGGGTAGGGTGAGCCTGGTGCGGCAACCAGGCGGGCGCCGCGAACCTGCCGGATAGCAGGGCTATATCATGCTGGCCTGCCGAGTCCACCAGGCGCAGGCCGGCAGTCCGTGCCGGGTCGCTGTGCCGATAGACCAGCGTTTTCCCATCCGGTGACCAGGCCGGCGCCCCGCTCCAGTGACCCAGATGGGTCAGCGCCCGACTGGGCGTCTCGCCGCCCGCTGCTTGCAGCGCTCGCCGAAAGGCCTTCATCTGGGCTTCACTCCAGTCCTGAAAGCCTCGATAGAGCTTTTCTGGCTTGACGCCGGTCACACCTCTCAGAGCCTGGCCGAAGTCGCTCAAGAAGCCCAGGGAGAGCAGGGCGGGCAGGTTCTCGGCTTGGGCCGTGTCCAGGCGGGCCAAGCTGTCCCGCCCGTAGCGTTCGCCCAGATAGCGCAGCAGCCAAGGGCCCAGATCTTGGGCGAGGATGTCGGACGGGGGCCACTCCTGCCGGCGATAATATGTCCCCAGTTGGGCCAGCGTCGGCCAGCGGCCCGATTGGGTCAGCAGGCGCAGGATCATCGCCGTGCGCGGATCATCGGCGCGCGAGTGGCCAGATTTCAGAAAAACCCCATAGTCGGGGATGCCCTCGCGCCAGACGGTGGGTTTGAAGGCGTTGGGCGCTACGATCGAGCCGAAGACGGCCCTAAGATAGCGGGCGAAGCCCTGAACGCCACTTAGATCAACGATGTGGCCGTACTCCAGGGTGATCAGCCGCTCCGGCCAAGCGGAGAAGCGGGAGCCCGTCCGGCGGCTCGCGTCCCAGGCGGCCAGGTAGATTACGATGGTGTTGCCAGGCAGGATGCTAGCGTAGCCGGCGCTAAAATCGCTGGCATCGGCCAGCACGATATTGGTCCTGCCCGGCGGCACATAGGCCAGCTCAGCGGTCCAGAATTTATAAGCCCTCTCGGCGATCTGAGCCGCCTCGCGCGCCGGGCCGGCCAGGCCGGTGTGATAGCTGACCCAGAAGTGCGGCGTCTCCAGCGTCTGCCAGGAGAGCTGGGGATCGAAGGGCAGCGGCTGCGCCTGAGAGGCCAGGGCGATGAGCAGCAGGCCGACCAATGCCAAGCCCATCCCTCGGAGCAGCTGCTTGTAAGAGCGCATCAAAAACCTCCTCCCCCTGCAAGATATTGCTAGAAATTTAACAGTGCACCGCTCAGATGCAACCGCGGCCGGCCCGCGGCGTTGAAGGCCGCGTCCAGCCGCAGGTCCAGATCGGGAAAGAGCAGCGCGACCCCCCAGCCAAAGAGCACCCCGCCCTGCGCGACGCCGTCCAGCCACACCTCTCCACCCTCGAAGAAGAGCGCCCCCTGCGTGCGCAACAGTACCGGCACCCGCCCCAAGGGCAACCCCAACAGCCGCGAGAGATCTATCGCGGCAAAGTGAATCGTCCAAAGATCAAAGCGCCGCTCCAGCGAGGCCACCAGGATGCGATCGCCCTGCAAGGTGGCCGGATAACTGCGCAGGCTAAAGCGGAAACGCAGGTCGGCCAAGCCGGCCGGGTTGGCCAATCGGCCCAGTTGCAGCCGGACGGTAGTGTGGCCCAGCTCAAGCTGGGCTGAGCCCAACAGCGTGCGGAAGTACTCCGCCGGCGGAGCCGCAAGCCGCCACCCCAGCAGTGCCTCCCCCTGGAGCCGCAACCTCGCACCCAGCGGCAGTGTCCATTGAAACTGTCTGTTAAGCTGCAGATAACCTACGGCAGGAGCCTGGGCCTCGCGGGGGGTCGGCCAGAGCGTGCCGTAGAAGCCGTTCAAGGAAACCCCTTGCCACTCCAGGCCCAGGTGCAGGCCTCGTTCACCTTCGCGTCCCAACACCAGGCTGCCTGGCCAATCGCGGTACCCCAATGAGAGCAAAGAGGCGATGCTCAAGCTATAGCGATAGTAGATCGCCCGACTGCCGAAGCCATAGATGGCACCCAGGCCGGGCTCCCAGTTGAGGTCACCCAGGACCACGCTGAGGCGCAACTCGCAGCCGAGCAGCAGTCCATCGCGGCTGGTCTGCGAGATCAGGGGGCAGCGCCAATGGGGGGTGGCTTTGCGCGGCGCGCTCTGCACCGCGGGCGCATTTTGGGCGACCAAAGTGGGCGACCAGCCCCAGAGCAATGCCAGGAGCGCCAGGCCGACTATCCAGCCCTTCTTACCTCCACAAACTCCCCCCGCTGCAAACAATCGCGTTCCTCCTTACGAGCAGGTTCTTATTCTAGGGAACAGGCTCCGGGGGGGCAAGCGGCTCGCGGTTGGCCGGCGTTAGGATTTGCCGAGTTGGTCGGGCAGGAAGAGCTGGTCGGGCAGCTCTTTGATCTCAACCTGGAGCACCGTAAGCTGGGTGACCGAGCCCTGATACAAGAGATTTTCGATCTCTTGCCGGCGCAGATACTGGTCATCGCCCTGCCTGGCGTACTCCTGATAGAGCACCCGGTCTAACGGCTGGCCGGAGAGGGCGAAGAGCTCAGCTTGAATAGGCTGAAAACTATTGGGCTTGACCCAGAGGGTGACCTGCTGGAAGGCCACGGAGGGATCGGTGGCGATCAGGCTGAGGGCCAGGGCCGGTTGGTCATTGAGCGAGGTTTCCTTCTTGGCCTTGATTACATAATTTCCGGCGAAGCGGATTCCGGCCGTCTCGGCCACACTGGAATCACCGAAGACGGTGGTCGAGCCGGCGGAGACCTTGAGCGGTTGGCCAGGCAGCAGGTTGGGGCCCCAGAAGAAGCTGCAAGATTTATCGCCCTGGCACAGCTTTTTGTTCTGCACGGTGAGAAAAATCTGGCCCTGCATACTGGCCGGCTTGAGGAACTCGATGCGGGTGCGAAAGCCGTCACCACCATCGCCAGGGAATTTCTTGAAGAGGGTGCGCACGGTGGCCTGTTGAGGGCCGCTGGGCCGCTGGGCGGTGATCTCGACCGTCATAGCAAAAGAATCTGCTTCTAGGGTGCGCGCCCGGTCGGCGGCCTGGAGTATCTGCTCATCGGAGACGCCTTCGGACAGTGACCAGGCTCCGAATGGCCCGAGGAGCACCAGCAGGGACAGAATAAAAAAAACACGCTTGGCCAGTTTCATTAGGCCTCCTCTGCAGCCAGATACTCCTGAGCCGGGGGGGAAGTTTCACCCGGCTGCTGCAAGCGGCCGTCGAGAATCTTCACCGCCCGCTCGGCATAGGCGCTGATGGCCGGATCGTGGGTCACCAGGACCACGGCCACCTGATGCTCCCGATTGAGGCGCTGCATGATGGCCATCACCTTCTGGCCCGTCTCCGAATCCAGGTTGCCGGTGGGCTCATCGGCCAAGACCAGCCGGGGCCGGGCCACCAGGGCGCGGGCCAAGGCCACCCGCTGCTTCTCTCCGCCGGAGAGCTCATCGGGGCGGCGCCCGGCTAGCCGGCCCAATCCGACCTCTTCCAGGAGCCCCATCACCCGGCTGCGGCGCTCCTTGCGAGGGATGCGCTGCAAGAGCAAGGGATATTCCACGTTCTCGTAGGCCGAGAGCACCGGGATCAAGTTGAAAGCCTGGAAGACCAGGCCGATCATATCCCGCCGCAGCTCAGCCAGTCGAGCTGAGGAAAGGTTGTTCACCCCGTGTCCCTCGATCAGCACCTCGCCTGAGGTTGGCTCGTCTATGCAGGCGATCAAATTGAGAAAGGTCGTCTTGCCTGAGCCGGAAGGACCGTTGAGGGCCACGAAATCGCCCTGTTCCAACTGAAAGTCTATCCCGCGCAAGGCGTGGACCATCTCTTTGCCGGCCCGATAATCTTTGGTGAGCGCCTTGGTCTCTAAGAGCATCTTCGTCTCTTTATATGCTCTGATCATGGGGCTGTCAACCGACGGGCTTGAAGCCCAACTGTTCCAGCAGAGCTTCGGCCTGCGGTTATCAACCGTCCTGAGCTGTGAGCACGATATCTCTATGGGCATGGAGAGTATACCTTACGGCAAACCGACTTATGTTGCTCACGCGTATCCCTCGCCGCGAGAGGTCTGGACTAACTCCGCATAGTCTATCGGCCCACGCGGAAGGTAGTCTGTCACCTAGCAAGGTTTCCGCCTTCTCGCCTCCAGGTGTTTGATATGCGCATAGTAGCGCTGCTGATTGGCATTATGATCCAGTATAGCGGCCGCCCGGCCGGCGATGCCAATTCTGAGCCTAGGTGGGAGAGGAAGGCTTGACGATCCCTAGCGTCTTATCGGGGCACGACCGTCCGAAGTTGAAAGAGAAAAGCCCGCTTCTATTACGGGTTGTTCGCTCGCGATCCGGCTTGTCAACGAGGGTGACTGGTGCTATATTGAAGTCCCCAGTAGGCAGAGCAGCAGCTTGCTGAAAAGTAGTCAAACGGGACGTGGCGCAGCCTGGTAGCGCACTGGTCTGGGGGACCAGGGGTCACCGGTTCAAATCCGGTCGTCCCGACCACAAGCGGAGGGGGAGGCTCGCAGGCCACCCCCTATATCAGAGCAGATCGCCCTACCTGAGTAAGGAGGATCGCTTGACCCAAATTACCTTCATCGGTCACGCCGCCATCGAGATAGAGAGCGGTGGGGTTTCCATCCTGATCGACCCGTTCATCAGCCAGAATCCGGCCGCCGTGCAGCAGCCGGAGGATTTTAAGCCTCAGGCCATCCTGCTCAGCCATGGCCACTTCGATCACCTGGGCGATGCCGTCCAGTTGGCCAAGACCCACCGCTGTCCGATCATCGCCATCTTCGAGCTGGCCAACTACTGCCAGGCCCAAGGTGCTCCGGCCGTCGAGGGGCTCAATATCGGCGGCCCGCGCCGCTTCGACTTCGGCCAGTTGACGCTTACCCCGGCCTTCCACAGCTCCAGCAGCCCCGAGGGCCAATATCTGGGTCAGCCCTGTGGCCTGCTGCTCCAGACCAACGAAGGCCAGCGCATCTACCATGCCGGCGATACCTCGCTCTTCAGCGATATGGCCCTCATCGGACGGGGCGGGCTGGATCTGGCACTCTTGCCCATCGGCAGCACCTACACCATGGACCCAGCGGCCGCCCTGGAGGCGGTTAAGCTACTCCAACCTAAGCGAGTTATTCCCATTCATTATAATACTTTTCCTGCGATCGAGCAAGATGCCACCGCCTTCAAGCGGGCGGTGGAGTCGGCCACCGAGAGCCAGGTCATCGTCCTGCAACCGGGAGAGCATTACGATTGGTAGACCAGCGATATTCTGCCGTCTGAATCAAGCTGAAGCTTAGCGGCAGCAGCAGCATTTTAAGGGGGGGTTATAGAGCAGATGGCTCAGCACCAGGTCAAGACCCAGCGGATCAGGCCCGAAGAGGAGACCAGCGAGTTTTTCGGGGGGGATGAGCTACGGGTGCGCGTCTTTCTCGACAAGTACGCCCTGCGCGATCTGGAGGGGCAGATAGTGGAAAGCAGGCCCGACCAGATGTGGCAGCGGGTGGCCCGTGAGATCGCCTCGGTCGAGCCGGACAAGGCTCAGCGAGCCGAATGGCGCAAGAGGTTCAATTGGCTGCTGGAAGATTTCCGCTTCATCCCCGGGGGCCGGATCATGTTCGGAGCCGGCCAGCCACGCCGCGCGACCCTCTTGAACTGCTACGTGATTCCCATCCAAGAGGATTCACTAGAAGGTATCTTCGGATGGTGCAAGGAGGCCGCGCGCACCTACTCTTATGGCGGTGGCGTCGGCACAGATATAAGTGCTTTGCGCCCTAAGGGTGCCCCGGTCAACAATTCGGCCATCCATTCCACCGGTTCGGTCTCTTTCATGGACCTCTTCTCCACCACGACCGGGACGATCGGGCAATCAGGCCGCAGGGGAGCACTGATGATCACCCTGCGGATCGATCATCCCGATGTGCTCGACTTCATCGAGATCAAGAACGATCCCGCCCGTAGCAAGGTGCAGTATGCCAACATCAGCCTACGCTTGACCGATGAGTTCATGCACGCAGTCGAGGCCGACCGGGATTACACCCTGCACTACGAGAACGAGATCGTCGGTCGCATCGAGAGAGAGATCAATGCCCGTAAGGTTTGGGACAGGTTAATTAAAAATGCCCACGCCTCGGCCGAGCCTGGCCTGATCTTCTGGGACAACGTCAAAAAATACTCTACGACCGAGTACAATGGCATGAATGTAGTCACGACCAACCCATGCTCTGAGATTCCACTTGAGAATTACGGGTGTTGCTGCTTGGGAAATATTAATTTATCCCAGTTCGTCAAGCAGGAGTACAGCGGTGAGAGCCAGGTCAACTGGCAGCAGTTGGAACAGGCGCTGCGCTATGCCGGCCGCTTCTTGGACGATGTGCTCGACTATAATAGCGAAAAGCACCCCCTGCCGCAGCAGAAGGCAACCTCGCTCAACTCAAGGCGCATCGGGGTAGGCTTCACTGGCTTCGGCGATATGTTAGTCAAATTGGGTTATAAGTACGACAGCGAGGAGGCCATCAGCTTCACCGACAAACTCTTCGACCGGATCAAGAACATCGTCTATCAGGCGAGTTGCGCGCTGGCCGGTGAGAAAGGGACCTTCCCCGCTTATGACCAAGAAAAGCACCTAAAGAGCCCCTTCATCCAGGGGTTAAGCCCCGAGACCCGGCAGCAGATCGCCGAGCGAGGCTTGCGCAATGCCGCGCTGCTCACCGTACCGCCGGTGGGTTCGGGGTCGGTGCTGGCCGGCACCAGCTCTGGCATCGAGCCGATCTTCTCGCTCAGTTATGTGCGCAAATCCAAGTCGCTGAGCAAGGGTGAGTTCCACGTCTATCATCCACTGGTGCACGACTATCTACAACGTAAGGGGTTGGAATCCACCGCTAAGCTGCCGGAGATCTTCGTCACCGCGCACCAGATCGACCCGGAGTTTCGCGTGCGCATGCAGGCCACCATCCAACGGCACATAGATCATGCCATTTCCAGCACCTTGAATCTCCCACGGGAGATTACCCCCGAGGAGGTCGGCCGGATCTATCTGCGGGCTTGGCAGTTGGGCTGTAAGGGGATCACCGTCTATCGCGAGGGCTCGCGGGAGGGCATCCTGCTCACCGAGAAGGAGGCGCTGGCCGCGCGGCGCGGCACCCGCGCCCCCCGTCCCCGACCACAAGTCACCAGGGGCAAGACCTTCAAGATGAAGACCGAGATGGGCAATATGTACGTGACTGTCAACGAGGATGAGCGTGGCATGTTCGAGCTCTTCGCCAACCTGGGTAAGTCTGGCTCTTCGGCGATGGCCTTCACCGAGGCGATCGGGCGCTTGATCTCGCTGGCCCTACGCTCCGGGGTCAAGCCCACGGCGATCATAGATGAGCTGAGCCTGATCCGCGGACTGCGCCCAGTGATTCAGACTGATGGGGTGGTCGTCTTCTCCGTCCCTGACGCCATCGCCAAGGCCATGGAGGCCTATCTGCGCGGTGGTCAGCAGCTGGCCCTGCTCGATGAAGTAGGCGCACGACATGCCTCACCCCTGGTCGGCACCGCCCCCGCCCTGGCGCTGCGGGAGACGACCAGCAACGGCCACCAGCAGCAGCGCGGCACCGAGCTATGCCCCCACTGCGGCGGGCTGCTGATCTTCACCAATGGCTGTTATGTCTGCAACGATTGCGGCTTTTCCGAATGTGACTAGCAATCTGCGTTTAAATCGGGGTTTGAAGCTCCACTATTTTCTGTACCTTGCAAGAGGCCTTGACAAAAGGCCTGTCCAGGTGTATAATCTGGTCAACTTATCAGCAAGGGAGTGGAGTTTTCTATGAACAAGGAAGATCTGATCGTACAGTGGGCCAAAAAGACCGGCCTGACCAAAAAAGACTCTAAGGAAGCGCTGGAGTCGTTGACCAGCCTGATCACCGATACGCTCAGCCGAGGTGAAGAGGTGCGAATCACCGGCTTTGGCAAGTTCAGCCCGCGGGGTCGCAAGAGCAGCATGCGCATCAACCCCCAGACCCGACAGCGCATGCGAGTGGCGGCACGAGTGGTGCCCACCTTCAAGCCTGGAAAGAACCTGCGCGAGCAGTTGGAGAGCCGACTGACCGCTGTAGAGTCCAGCGGGAAAGTGCGAGTGAAACGGCGCTAAGCGCATCCTGACCATACAGACTATCCCAACCCAACCAACCAGCCTACCAGAGGGCTCCGGATGGAGATACCGGAGCCTTCTGTTTTGCCTCAGGCAGGATTATTTCAGCGCAGCCCGCAGGACTTCGGTCGCCAGCTTGGGGTTGGCCTGCCCCCCCGTCTTGGCCATCAGCTTGCCGATGAGGAACCCCAGCACCTTGGCGTTGCCGGAGCGGTAACCGGCGGCCGCCTCCGGATTCTCGCGCAGCACCTCGGTGGCCAGGCTCATCAGCGTCGCTTCATCTGAGATCTGGGCCCAACCCTGCTCGGCTACGATCTGCTGCGGGGTGCGGTCGCTCTTAAACGCCTCGGCGATGACCTGCTTGGCTTTATTGCGATTGAGTTGGCCTTGGGAGACCATTTGCAGCACCTGGGCAAAATCGTCAGGCGCGAGGGCCAGTCCCCGCTGCGGCTCCTCACCCAGCAGGCGCAAAAGCTCAGACATCATCCAGTTGCTGACCTCCTTGGGCTGGGGGAAACACCTGACGACCTGCTCGAAGTAATCGGCCAGCTCACGCTCCTCGCTGAGCAGCCGGATGTCATAATCGGGCAAGCGGTATTCTCGCTGCCAGCGAGCTCGCCGCTGTGCCGGCAGTTCGGGCATGGCCTGGCGCAGGCGCTCTGTCCGATCGGCAGCGATCTCCAGCGGCAGCAGATCGGGCTCGGGGAGATAATGATAGTCCTCGGCTTCTTCCTTCTCGCGCTGCAGCTCCACCTGGCCGCTGGCAGGGTTCCAGCCCAAGGTCGCCTGAATGATCGGCTCGCCGACCGCCAACAGCCGTCGTTGGCGCCGGGCCTCGGCGCTCAGCGCGGCCTCGACGGCCTGAAAGGAGTTCATGTTCTTGATCTCCGTCTTGGTGCCCCGCTGGCCGTTTACACTGAGTGAGATGTTGGCATCGCAGCGCAATTCGCCCTTTTCCATCTCGGCGTGCGACACGCCTAGATAGCGCAGCAGTTGGCGTAGCTCGCGCATGAACTGCGCCGCCGCTTCCGGCGAGCTCAAATCGGGCTCGGTGACGATCTCGATCAGCGGCACCCCGGCGCGATTGAGGTCCACCAGGCTGCGGCCCGAGCGCTCATCGTGGACCAGCTTACCGGCGTCCTCTTCCAGGTGCACCCGCCGGATGCGGACCTCCTCTCCCCCTGAGGGCCGGAAATGGCCTCTCTGGGCCAAGGGCTGATCGTACTGGGAGATCTGGTAGCCCTTGGGCAGGTCAGGGTAGAAATAGTTCTTGCGATCGAACTTGCAGCGCCGGGGGATCTCACAGTCCAAGGCCAGTGCCGCCTGCAAAGCCAACTCCACCGCCCGCTCATTGAGTACCGGCAGCGCGCCGGGCATCCCCAGACAGACTGGGCAACTATGCGTATTGGGCGGAGCACGAAAGTAGTCGCTGGAGCAGTTGCAGAAGAGCTTGGTCCGGGTGGCTAGTTGGGCGTGGATCTCCAGGCCGATGACCATGCGTATTTCGCTAATCGTCGTTCCTTTTGGCATCGCAGTTGCGCCCTCTCACAGCTCTGCCAACTAGTTTTTACAGTCGCACTCTCCACCGCAGTCGTGGTCCTCGGCCTGAGCCGGCCCGATGAGGAACCCCTCGCCCTGCTCCGGGTGGCTGACGAAGTCTATCTTGACCCCCTCGAGCAGCGGCAGGCTTGTCTGATCGATGAAGAGCTTGACGCCCTGTTCTTCCACCACGGTATCCTCCGCTTGGGCGCTGGGCTCAGGATAGAGACCATAAGCTGTGTCTCCGCTGCAGCCAGAGCCGCAGCCGCACTCGGACTGCTGGACTACCAGCCGCAGACCGTAGTCCGGTTTGCCTTCCGCTTGTAGGGCTTGCTTCATCTTGGCGGCCGCCTCGGCCGTAATCGTCAGTTGCATGGTTGATCACGCTCCTCTGCGAGAATAGGCCTCCATGCACAGGGCCGGCAATTATTATACACGAAAATGACCTAGGCCACAGGCCGGCGATCTGACCAAGCTAACTTGATCTCCTGGCCGAAATCGCTTAGTCTACCTGCTAGAGTGGGGAGGCCAAGCATGGACGAGGCAAGTCGGGTACCCCTCGGTCCCCAGGTTGAGGGCGAGCCGATCAACGGGCAAGAGACGACGGATGAGCTGATCGCCAAGGCTTTTCAAGCCTTCGTGGGCCGCGAGCTGGCCAGCGGCTACCGGATCATCAGGCGCATGATCGCTGAAGACCATACCATCGTGCTGACGCTCTCCGGGGCGATGACCCCGGCCAACCTGGCGGCCACCTCGGTCATCCCCCTGATCCGGGCCGGCCTGGTAGACCTGATCAGCACCACCGGTGCCAATATCTATCATGACCTGCAGCGGCTGATCCAGGGAGAGTTTTACACCATTGACCCCAACTTCGGCGATCGCCGGCTGCGCCAAGAGGGCTACACCCGCATCTATGACCTGGTCTTCCGCGAGGAGGATCTTTATCGGACCGACCGCTTCGTCTCCGAATTATTGCAAAAAGAACCCTTTCAGCAGCGGATGACCACCCCACAGTTTCACGATTTATTGGGGCGGTATGTCAGCCGGATCGAGCAGCAGCGCTTCGGGCGAGACCCGTATAACTCCAAAAGCCTGGTCGTACAGGCCCATCTCCACCGGGTACCCATCTTCTGCGGCGCTCCGCAGGACGGCTCGATCTATCTCAACGTGGCGCTGCTGCAGCGTCGGCTGCGCGAGCGATTCCGCTTCGACCTCGACCTGGCTGGAGATATCCATGAGTTCGCCGCTTACCACTATCTGGCCAAGGCGCGCTGGTCCCAGCAGCTCAGCATCGTCATTCTGGGGGGCGGGGTGCCCAAGAACTATGCCTTGCAGCCTGAGCCCTATCTCTCCCAGATCTGCGGCCTGGAGGTGGGAGGCTACGACTGCGACGTGCAGATCTGCGATGCGCATGTCCAAGACGGGGGGCTGAGCTCTTGCACCGCCGGCGAGGCGCACACCTGGGGCAAGACCAGCGCCGAGTTTCAGGTCAACTCGCAGTACGTCTTCGCTGATGTGACCGCCGTCTTCCCCTGGATGGTCCACGGGTTGCTTCAGGCAGGGCTGAAGAAAAACCCGCGCCGCTTGCTGGAGCTGCGCGAGCAGGCCCTGCAAGCTCTGGACGGCGCCCTGGGACTGGAGTAGGGGCACGGCGCGCCGTGCCCCTACATCAAGGAGGTCCTATGCCAACGGTAGAAGTAGTCCCGCAGCAAGATCAGATCCGAGCGCGAATGATCACGGTCAAGAATCCGGCCAGCGGCGAGCAGGTGGCCCAGGTGCCGGTCAGCTCAGCCCTTGATGTCCAAGAAGCGGTGGCACGAGCTCGGCGGGCTGGGGCAGGCTGGCGTGAGCTCTCACCCAAAGAGCGCGCTGGCTATCTGCTGGCCGCGCGCGACTGGCTGGTCACGCATGATCAAGAAGTGGTGGAGATAATTTGCGCCGAGACGGGCAAGCCGCGCTCCGAAGCACTGCTGGCCGAGGTCTTCTATGGCTGTGATCTGCTGGGCTTCTACGCCAAGCGGGCGAGCAAATTCTTGCGCGACGAACCGCACTCGCCGGGGCTGCTCAAGACCAAGCGCGTCTACCTGCGCTATGCCCCGCTGGGTGTAGTGGGAATTATCTCGCCCTGGAACTATCCCTTCGCCCTCACCTTCGGCGAGGTGGTGCCGGCGCTCTTGGCCGGCAACGCGGTCATTTTGAAGCCCTCCGAAGTAACGCCGCTTTCCGGCTTATTGGTCGAACGGCTCTGGCGCGAGTGCGGCCTGCCCGACGGCCTGATGCAGACGCTCGCTGGCTACGGTGAGACGGGGACGGCGCTGGTTGATCACTGTGATGCCATCGCCTTCACCGGCTCGGTGGCCACCGGCAAGAAGGTCGCCCAGCGGGCAGCGGCGCGGCTGATACCGGTCCTGCTGGAGCTGGGAGGCAAGGACCCCATGATCGTCCTGGCCGATGCTGATCTGGAGCGGGCGGCCAATGGGGCAGTCTGGGGGGCTTTTTCCAATGCCGGCCAGATCTGCATCTCGGTCGAGCGGGTCTATGTCGAGGCGTCGGCATATGAGCCCTTCGTGGCCAAGGTCGTAGAGAAGACCAAGCGGCTGCGCCAAGGCTACCACCCAGAATACGGTCAGATAGACGTGGGAGCGATGATCCGACCGGAGCAACTGGATATCGTTGACTCCCAGGTGCAAGAGGCGCTGGCTCAGGGAGCTAAGGCGCTCACCGGTGGCCGGCGCAATGAGGCGCTGGCGGGGCTTTTCTATCAACCGACGGTGCTGGTCAACGTAGACCACTCGATGCGGATCATGCGCGAAGAGACCTTCGGGCCGGTCTTGCCGATCATGCGCGTGCGTGATGCCCAAGAGGCGCTGCGCCTGGCCAACGACTCCTCCTATGGGCTGAACGCCAGCGTCTGGACGCGCAACAAACGATTGGGTCAAAGGCTGGCGGCTCAGGTGGAGTCGGGCAGCGTCTGCGTCAACGACTGTCTGGCCAACTATTTGGCACTGGACGTTCCCTTTGGCGGGGTGAAGCAGAGCGGTCTGGGGCGCAGGCATGGGCTGTGGGGCATTCGCCAGTTCTGCCAGCCGCAGACCGTCCTGGTTGATCGAGCGGGCCTGAAGCGCGAGCCGATCTGGTTTCCCTATACGCCGCGCACGGCTAGGTTACTGCGCCGGACGATGCGGCTGCTCTTCCGGCGGGGGATCAAAGGCAAACTGCGCTAGGCGCCAAACTTAGGGACGATGCGTGAGTGAGAATATGTTTAGCCCTGATATACTAATAGCAGAAAGATTCGATCCGAGTGAGCGCGTGGTGCTCCACCGGGGGAGTTGTCTGGAGCTATTGCGGGAGATACCAAGCAGGTCGATGCAATTAATCGTCACCTCGCCACCTTACAACATTGGCAAAGAGTACGAGCGAAAACTCAAAATAGAGACCTATCTTGAGCAACAGGCTCAAATAATCAGCGAGTGTGTGCGGGTGCTCTCCGATAGAGGGAGCATCTGCTGGCAGGTTGGCAACTATGTAAGCAATGGGACTATTATTCCGCTTGATACCGTCCTATATCCGATATTCGACAGCTTGCACCTGGTGATGAGGAACAGGATTATCTGGCATTTTGAACATGGTCTTCATTGTTCTAAAAGGTTCTCCGGGCGCTATGAGACAATCAGTTGGTTCACTAGGAGAACTAAGGATTATGTTTTTAACCTCGATACTATTAGAGTACCACAGAAGTATCCGGCAAAGAAATACTTCAAAGGCCCAAAGGCAGGGCAGTATTCCTGCAATCCTCTGGGTAAGAATCCGGGTGATGTTTGGAACATACCGAACGTGAAAAACAATCACGTGGAAAAGACGGAACACCCCTGCCAATACCCGGTAGAATTGATCGAACGACTGGTATTGGCAATGACCAATGAAGGTGATTGGGTCTTCGACCCGTTCCTGGGCACAGGGACCTCAATCATAGCTGCAATGCTGCATAACCGGCGGGGTGCCGGTGCAGAAATAGAAGATAAATACGTTGATATAGCTAGAGATAGAATACGACGAGCCATTGACGGAACGTTAAGAACCAGGCCTATGAATAGAGCCATATATGATCCCAAATTACCTGGTCAGGGACTGAAAGGCGATACCATTGCCGTGCCCCTGGTGATTGTCGGTATGGACACCTAATTCCGCTATACCGACAGTATGGAAGAACGGTCGCACGGAATTGCAGAGCAGCCCCAGCACACCGGGCCCAGCCGGGGCGAGTTGCCGTCCGGCCTCGCCCCAGACTCAGCCCAGAGGGTGGAGAGGGGATTCTTAGGGCTACGCGCCCCTATCAGGGACCGGCCAGCGTGACCAGCGCCAAGCCTAGCACGCCAAAATCGCGGGCTACAATATCGCTCAGACCATGACCAACCAGCAGCATCAGGATGATCTCCAACATGACCCCCACGCTGAGCAGCGCAGCAGTGCGAGGCGCAATGCCCAAGATCAAGGCTGTGGCCAGCATCCAGAGCAGTCCCCCATGCAATAGCACCAAGAACAAGGCAGCGCTCGACCCTGACGCCAGCAGCGGCACATAGCCGGTCCACATATGCGGTTGCAGGAGCTCAGCAACTCCGAACCACAAGAAGATCAATCCCAAGGTGATCCGAACCGCCGTTGGGGTCCACGCCTCCAGCCAAGTTAGCCAGGACGCGGGGATCAGCGCAGGTTGTCCTCTCACTGCTTGTCGGTCAATTGCGGCAACTGTGGCGATAGCTTTGCTCATGAGCCCCTCCTGGGTGGCAAGAGAATGCGACCAGCGGCGTTGGTGATGACCAGCCCATCGTCGCCGAAGTTGTCCTCCCCAGTGTAGCCCGAATCATCCCCGAAGCGGGCCTCGATGAAGTAGACCTTGCCGCTGGCAGCGAAGCTGCGTTGGTACGGAGGCCGTGAGCTACCCATCACGGAAATACTCAGGGTGACTTGCTGCTTTTGGCGCTTGAAACTGATCGTGAAGCCGGCCAAGGCACGCCGGGTTCTGTCGTTAAGTGAGCCGGGGTAGAGCTGATAAGCCGCTCGCGCGTAGGGCGTGCTGGAGAGCAGCGGACCCAGGCGTACAGCCTGAGCGGATTGAGGCGCAGCAGGAGTGCTCTTCGCTTTGGGCTGAGGCCGGGTGCCGGGCTGCGAATCGCCCGGTGCGCTCGCCGCGCTGGCCTGTGGCTGCGGGTCGGTCAAGCTGCTCTGTAGGCTCAAAGAATGGTTATTCAAGCCCCATAACCCCAGCGACAGGGCGATCAAAGCCGAAGCCCCCAACGCCACCAGCCCCCGCAGGCCAATTGTTTCTTTATTGTGATGAGTTTTCTTCATCATCGGATCACGATTCCTTTTGCTTACATGGGGGATTATAGCCGGCCGAGATGAACGGAAGATGAATGACGGCCAGCGGATTCAGTGTGACCGGGTCGCCGTCCGGTAAAGTGGCAAACGGACCGTGAAAATGGTCCCTTCGCCCGGTGTGCTCTCCACCTCAATCTGACCTTGATGCACCCGTACGATCTCACGGACGATCGCCAGCCCTAGGCCGGTGCCCCCGGTGCGCTGCTGGGAACGAGCCTGGTCGGCGCGGTAGAAACGCTCGAAGACATGTGACAGCTCTTCAGCCGGGATACCCAGCCCGGTGTCGGCCACGCTCAGCCGGGCTCGGTCGCCCTGGAGCTCCAGGCTCAGCCGCACCTGCCCCCCTGGCTGCGTATACTGGATCGCGTTGTCCAGCAGATTCGCGATCATGCGGCGCAATAGCAGCGGATCGCCATAGACAACCGGTCTCTTGGCACAGGCGACCTCTAGCGTGATTTGCCGCTGCTCCGCCAAGGTTTTGATCTCGCCGGCGATCTCGGCGCAGAGCTGAGCCAGTTCGATCGGTTGAAAATCAGGCTGCCATTTGCCGGAGTCGGCGCGCGCCAAGAGCAGCAGCTCTTGAACCAAGCGAGAGAGCCGTTCGGCTTGCCCCAAGCTGGTCTCTAACACCTGACGGTACTCCTGGGCCGAGCGTCGCCGGCGCAGCGCCACCTCCAGTTGGCCACGCAGCACCGTCAGCGGGGTGCGCAGCTCGTGGGAGGCGTCGGAGACGAAGCGCTTCTGCTGCTCAAAAGCCCGCTGCAAACGCCCGAACATCCGATTGAACGTCCCGGCCAATTGGCCGATCTCATCCTCTGGGTTGGCAACAGGCAGACGCTCGGAAAGACTGCGCTCACCGATGCTCTCCGCGGTCTGTGCCATGGTCTTGAGCGGTCGGAGCAGGCGGTCGGCCAGAAAGAAGCTTCCCAGACTGGAGAGCAACAGCAGAGTGGGCGCGATAATCAACAACCAAAAGCGGAGCCTTCCTAAGGTGCTCTCGACCCGTTTGAGGGAGATTCCCACCTGGACCAACAAGCCGGCTGAGGTGCCATCGCCGGTGTCCACCACTGTCAACAATCTTAGCGGTGGACCCTGGCCAACCGAGACTGTCGCCAAGCTGCCGGCAGGACCGTCCTTCAGGGCTTGCGCACGGATTGTCGCGTTAAGCGGCAGGCGCTTTTTCCCCAGGTTGGCCGATCGTGCTAAGATGTTCCCTCCCAGGTCGCTAAGCTGAATCAAGAGATCCGCCGCGCTAAAGTCATTCTCTTCTTGAGGGAAATTCCATCGCCCTGCCTCGAAATCAAGCCCGCTGTTGATCTCTGCGGCCTTGGAGAGCAAGGTCATGTCTACTCCCCGGTAGAGGCTGTCGGCCACGGTGGAGAAGAGGATAAGACTGAAGGCGGTGATGAGCAGAGCGGTTACCAGCAGATGCCAAGACATGATCCTGGCGCGAATCGATCTAAACATCAGGGACATCCTTCATCGTATCACGACCGCCCCTCAATGGGCTTCCGTCTCTCTTCTTTATGAGGTGGGCTCCCAGGTACTTGGGGTGAGATTTAAGCGCCAGGCGCAACGCGGCATCATGCGCCTCTGTTTCCAAGCTGTCGTCCAGCGGGGCGAGCTCAGTGACACCATAGCGGCGATTTAGCGCCTTCTGGAGCAAGAAGTCCGCTAAGACAGGATTTTTCGGTAGCAGGGCCCCGTGGAGATAGGTGCCGATGGCATTACGATAGATGACACCTTCGGTGTGGTCACGGCCGTTGTTGCCACTACCCCGGCGTCGCACCCGACCAAGCGGTCGAGCACCCGGCTTGAGGTAGGTACAACCGTTGTGGTTTTCGAAGCCGACTAGCGTCCGGCGCGCGCCGAACAAGTCGGTCTCGACGATGATATTGCCGATGTAGCGTACGGGCTCCGCTATGGTCTCGACCGGCAAGATGTCGACACCAGGCAAACGGTCACCATCGTTCATCTGATAGTACTCGCCTAAGAGTTGATAACCACCGCAGACGGCCAGGGTCGGCAGTCCATCCTCGATGGCCGCTCGTAGCGCAGGTCCCTTGGTTTTGATGAGGTCCTGAACCAGCATTCGTTGCTGTCTGTCCTGGCCTCCACCGAGGAAAATGATGTCCAAGAGGTCAGGATCGAACGGATCACCCCTGGAGAAAGTGCGCAGCTCCGTGATGATCCCCCGCCATTCGGCACGGCGCTGCAAGGTGAGGACGTTGCCTCGGTCGCCGTAGATATCCATCCGGCTAGGAAAGAGCCAAGCGATGGTCAACTTCACTTAGCTCTCCTGCCAAAAAGCGGGCACGTGACCGCTGCGAGCCAGATGGTTGTGCAATGTCAGCAGCGCCGTGTAGGTCGGCAGTATGTAGAGTGAGCTGCCCGCTGGCAATTGGGCCATTGCGGCCTCCAATGCCGGCACAGGTTTCGGTATGATCGTCACGCGCACCTGATCGATGCCGGCATATTTGAGGCGCAAGGCCACCTCCAGGGCACGGGTGCCCGACGCGGTGATCGAGACGGCTCGGTCGGACAACAGCTCGAAGTCCACATCCCAGAGCCAAGAGATGTCGTGACCATCTGCATCGTTATCATTGACCAGGATAAGCAGATGAGCCTCTTGAGCACTGGTGGCTCGGGTGATCAGCTGTATCACCTGGTTGAAGCTGGCGGGGTTCTTCACCAGGAAGAGATGCAGTTCATGGTCTCCCAGCAGGATGCGCTCGCCCCGTCCGAAGACGGCTCGGAATTCGCTCAAGGTCTCTGCCACAACCTGCGACGGGATGCCCAGCGAAAGGGCAGTAGCAGCAGCGGCTAGGGCGTTATAGACGTCGTAGAGACCGGGCAGCGGCAAATGGACCTTCAACTCAGCGGATGGAGAGCCGATGTGGACCTCGAAGCTTCCTTCCTGGCATGGGACCACCCGATCGGCGAAGACCTGTGGGGTGGGACGAGCCTCGCCGCACTGAGGACAGACATAGATGCCCAGATGACTAAAGTAACGCTTCGTGTACTCAAAGGCGGTGCTGCAGCGCCGGCAATCGGTGGCATCTGCCGCATATAGCCCCGTCTCTCCGGCCAGGCAATGATCTTCAATGCCATAGAAAAGGGGTGACTGGGCACAATCTCGGGCTAGGTTGGCCACCGTAGGATCGTCGGCGTTGAGGACGGCGCGACTGCCGACGGGCAGCGCTTGCAGTGCTTGAGCCACACGATCCGTGACTGCATCGAGCTCACCGTAGCGATCAAGCTGGTCGCGAAAGAAGTTGTGAACGATCAGCCGCCGGGGGCGCAACTGGGCAGAGACACTAGGGGTCCAGGCCTCATCAACCTCGATGATGGCGATGGTATTGCCGTGGCCTGCCAGCCGCGGTAGCTCTAGCAAGGCCGTGGTCACCCCGCTGGCCATGTTCGCACCCGCACCGTTGCTGACTACCTGCCAACCGATTCGCTGGCAGATGGCAGTTAGCATCCGCGTGGTCGTCGTCTTCCCGTTGGTGCCCGTGACTACGACCACGCCCTGGGAAGCAAGCGAGGCCAGTTTGCGCATGGCCTGGGGGTCCAGACGCGAGGTGACCGCACCGGGCATGACGGTGCCGCCGCCTGTGCCCAGGACCTGCGAGAGCCAGCGGACCAGCCGCCCACTCCCTATCGCCAGTCGCAAGCGAAGATCAATCATGAGATAAAGGAGGGAGGAGAGCCGGGTGCCGGGCTGGTCGTCGCTCGTCCGGAACCCGGAGCATCGCGGTCACCAGCGGATGCCAAGACATGATCCTGGCGCGAATTGACCTAAACATCAGGGACATCCGGGATCGGGGGATCTTCATCTTGCAATACGTAGCCGACGCCTCGGATGGTGTGCAATAACTTGACTGACGCGCCCTTGTCGATCTTTTGCCGCAAGCGGTAGATAAACACATCAATCAGATTGGAAAAGCTGTCGAAATCACCGGCCCAGACGTGCTCACTCAGCTCGGTTCGGGTAATGACCCGGTGAGGGTGGCGCATGAAATACTCCAGTACCTCGTACTCCTTCCCGGTCAAGTTGATCTCCCTCCCGCTGCGGCGGACCCGGTGGGTGATCAAATCCAAGCTCAAGTTAGCTACCTGCAGCAAGCGAGGCTCAGGCTGCGCACCTCGACGCAGCAAGGCCCGCAGGCGCGCCAAGAGCTCTGCGAAGGCAAAGGGCTTGGTCAGGTAGTCATCGGCACCGTAATCCAAGCCGCGTACCTTGTCCTCTAAAGAGTCTTTGGCGGTCAGAAGCAATACGGGCGTGAGGCGCCCCGCTTGCCGCAGCTCGCCGAGCATGGTCAAGCCATCTTTCTTGGGCAGCAGGATGTCGAGGATGACCAGATCATACTCGTTCAGTTGAGTGAGAAAAAGCCCCTCCTCGCCATCGTAGGCGACGTCTACCGCATAATGCTCCTCCTGCAAACCTTGCCGGATGAAGCTGGCCAGCTCAGGCTCATCTTCGACGATCAGGATACGCATAATTTTACCTATACTATGCAATACAATCTAGCCAATCTCAAAGCGACCAAGTATAGCACCCTGTTAGGCGCGTTTTTTGCGAAACTGATACTCGCGCCAAATGAAATACACAACAACGAAATCGAAAATGCTGAGTAACAGCAGGAAAAGAGAATGAGTGTGGGTGAAGCGGTAGAGCATGTAAGCAATGAAGATGCCAAGAAACCAGAGTGCGGTCGGATATGCCCACAGTCGGTCTCGCAACAAGCCTGCAACCAAAAAGACCTTGATAAGACCGTGCACGAGAAGATAAACGCTCGCGAAAAGCTGAGTGTCTGATGAAAGGCTTTGCACGGAGTGGCGCAACAAATTGGCAATCAAGTCATGGGGGTCTTCCGATAGCTCATGCGCCGTCAGAAAGAAAATGGTGGCATTGAGGACCCTAGGGCTCATAAAGAGGAGGAGCGAGCCACCGATGATCTCCAGTATGCCGTCCACGCCCTTAAACAAGACGATAATCTCAAACAGCCGGTGTGTAGTTTTCTCCTGTGTTGTCCTATTTAGGGGTTGAAACATACCTAACACCTGAATACCTGAGTTCAGCGGCGGGTGGTGCTGGCAGAGTGTACTTCGACAAAGAGCCAACTTGCAAACGCCAAACCAACCAGAGCGCACGAGGGGAGGCCGCGGAGTCTCAAGTCGAGAATCCATCATGGCATCCCCTCGCGCATTGGCCATCGTTAGGTTAGCGAACGGCTCCTCGCCAGCTTAATCTTGCGGGCCGTCCTGTGGACCGTCCGGGCCATCCTTCTGCTGGGTGTTGTCGGTGTCTGTAGCCGAATCCGGAGCTTCAGTCTTGCTCTCCGATTCAGCCGCCGAATCCGGAGCCTCAGTCTTGCTCTTTGATTCAGTCGCCGACTCTGGAGCTTCGGTCTCGCTCGCCGCAGCCGTGGCATTGGTCACGTTGGCATTAGCCTGAACCGCTGCTGTCGTTTGCACAGGCGTAGTGCTGGCCGCGAACATCTGATGAGAGGCGCTTAGAGCTAGGCCACCCACCAGGAGTAGCGCGGCCATGCCGAAGACCGCGATCAGTGTTCCTTTTCTCATGTTCAACTCACCTCACTTTCGCTGCTAGTTGGGCAGCGAGCCCAGTATAGTAAATCGGAGATGAACCCACGGTGAATCGGAGATGAACATGCAGTCATGGCAATCCGCCATCACCGTGGCCTGGCTCCAACTCCTCATGACAAGGCCTCCCGGCGGCGTTGTCCCAGTAAGTCCATTTTACTCAGTCGGCCAGACCTAGTAGTATACTGGCAGCGCGAGATATGGACCTACTCAGTTGGATCACCGCGGTCTTCGTCCAATACGGCTATTGGGTTATCTTTTTCGGCGTGATGCTGGAGAACGCTGGCATCCCTCTGCCGGGCGAGACGGTCCTACTGGCAGCGGCTTTCTTCGCCTGCCAGGGGCACTTCAATCTGGTTATCGTCATCGCTGTGGCTGCCGTAGGCGCAGTGTTCGCAGACTGTACTTCGACAAAGAGCCCACTTGCAAACGCCAGATCAGTCTCGGCTGCAGCGCGGTCAAGTGCAGCGCCTGGTTAGACATGTAGCTCTGGTGAGCTTGACCCGACCCCCCGGCTCGAAAGCCGATGTTGAAGGTAAGAAATCCAGGAACGAGTGACAAGCCGATGCTCCTGAGCTCTGTTCGACAACAGAGGCCGACAATTCGAGCAAGGGGCGAGCCCATTGCTCGTGTGATTCGATTCACCAGACGAGAGTAGGTTTGTGCTTTCATAGAAGCACCTCCTTTCTCGATCCTAGGAATCGGGTCCGACTCGGGGGTCGAGTCCAGTTCACCAATGCAACTTTGCTCCACACTTTGCATGCGTAACGTTACCTTCAGCGGAGCAGGCGCGCAAGCGACTGCGTCCGTGGATAGAGGCACAATGAACAAACGCCCCAAGAAGCTTCTCAACCGGGTCCGCGACCCGATCCGCCTCAAACACTACGTCGCGGCATCGACGTAAAATCAAGCACTCAAGGCCTATAGAGGGCAAGCCGCTCTCCCAGGTGGCCCATCCGCCCCGCCCACTTGAGCCATATCCATAGGTTGTGTAACATCACCGCGATCCCCAGCAGTAGCAAGCGCAGCCCCACCCGCCGCTACGCAGTGCGTGCTCGTGCCTGTTCCTACACCCGGTGGTTGCTCTCGATCCCGAACCGCCTGCGGTACTTTCCCCCCAAGTGAGTGCAAGAAAGTTCTTTACTCAGTCAGCTAGCCCTGGTATACTGGCGGCGCGAGATATGGATCTACTCAGTTGGATCACTGCGGCCTTTGTCCAGTACGGCTATTGGGTCGTCTTCTTAGGTGTCATGCTGGAGAACGCCGGCATCCCCTTGCCGGGGGAGACGATCCTGCTGGCGGCGGCTTTCTTCGCCTACCAGGGGCACTTCAATCTGGTTATCGTCATCGCTGTGGCCGCCGTAGGCGCAGTGCTCGGTGACAACGCCGGCTACTGGATCGGTCGCCGCGGCGGGAGATCGCTGCTCGAGCGCTACGGAGGTTATCTGCTCCTGAACGCGAAGCGACTAGCTGGCTTGGAGCGCTTTTTCGAGCGTTACGGCGCCAAGGCGGTCTTCTTCGCCCGCTTCGTCACTGGATTTCGCGTCTTTACCGCCCTCTTCGCCGGAGCCGGGCAGATGCCCTGGCCGAAGTTTGTGTTCTATAATGCCGCCGGTGCGCTCATCTGGAGCATTACCATGGGGTCCTTGGGCTATCTTTTCGGCTACAGCTGGGAGGCACTGGCCCATTGGCTGGGGCGTGGCAGCTTGGTCGCCGGGGCGGCGCTGCTGCTCATCTTTGCGCTTGTCTGGATTCGCCGTCGCCTGCCGGCCTGGCAACGTGCACTCGATGGCTGGCTGCCCCGCACCCTGGGCCTGCGCGAGCTGCTGATCAGCTTCGCCACTCTGCTCAGCTTGGGGCTCTTCTCCAAAGTAGCTCAGGACGTGGCAGCCAACGAGTCGCAGCGCTTCGACCTGACTATCTTACAGACCATCCACCGGGATCTGCCCGCTGGTTGGGAGTCGCTGATGAAGGCCATCACTGCTCTGGGGTCGTTTAAAAATCTCGGCGGACTTTTGATCATCATCCTGCTAGTCCTGCTCTGGCGGCGGCGCTGGAGGATCGCGCGATTTCTGGCCGTCACCGGTCTGCTCACCCCAGTTTTTATCGAGGGGCTCAAGCTGGCTTTCCATCGGGCTCGTCCCCATCTCTGGCCCGCACCATTCGAAGCTTCGTACAGCTTTCCCTCTGGCCACGCGCTGGGCTCGCTGGTCATCTACGGTGTGCTGGCCTATCTGGTCGACAAGACCTGGCCGCGCTGGCGGCCGGCCATCTGGAGCGTCTACCTGGTGCTGGTGTTGACGATCGGCTTCAGCCGACTATATCTGGGTGTGCACTGGCCTACCGACATCTTGGGTGGTTGGGCCGCCGGAGGACTGCTGCTCTTCGGGCTGATCTACTGGCGCGAGGGACGCTATCGCCTGCCGGCGCTGGTTTGGCTTGAGCTGCGCAAGTTGTGGAACCGAGTAGGGACGAATAGCCGTAGCTGAGCGTGCAGGCAGCCGGAGCCAGGCGTCACTAGCCGCTTGACAGCAGGAAAAATCTTTGCTAAAGTTTAGGCCAATCCAGCGTGATGGAGTCCACAAGCAAGTGCCCTAGCGGGCTAATGACTCCTACCCAGGTGAATAACCTCTGGTAGGAGCGAGCCGGCATAGGGTATCCCTAGCTAGTGCTAGAAGACCCCTGCCAGGGAAGGGGTTTCTATGGACCATAGCCAGCAAGATTCAATGGCCCAGGCGGTGCTCAGCCGGCAAGAGAGGAAGGCCGACGCGGGGCTCAAATCTCTCCTGGAGCAGAGTTTAATAATCCTTAACCAGCTCGGTCCGGAGTTCACCACCGACGGTGAAAACCTGCTGGCCTTACAGTCGCGTCTGCTGGCTGACCGCTTTCAGTTGGCCGTGCTGGGCCAGTTCAAACGGGGCAAGAGCACGCTGCTCAACGCGCTGCTCGGCGAGGAGCTCCTGCCCACCTCCGTCCTGCCTCTCACCGCTATTCCTACTTTCTTGCAGTGGGGTCCCAGACTCCGCGCCCGGGTCGTCTATCAGGATGGTCGCTCGGCAGAAGAGTTCTGCGGAGAGGTACCCGCTGAGCTGGCGGCCTTTTTGGCGAAGTTCGTCACCGAGGAGGTCAATCCCCGGAACCGCTTGGGCATCTCGCAGGTGGAGGTCTTCCATCCGGCTCCCCTGCTGAAGGGTGTAGTGCTGATCGACACGCCGGGCATCGGCTCGACCCTGCGGCATAATACGGAGACCACCCTGAGCTTCTTGCCCCAGTGCGATGCGGCCCTGTTCGTCGTATCGGCCGATCCGCCGATCACCGAGGTCGAAGTGAAGTTCCTCCAGGCCATTCTGCCCCAGGTGGCTCGGCTCTTCGTCGTGCTGAACAAGATAGATTACTTGAGAGAGACGGAGCGCAAGACCGCGCTGAATTTTCTCGCCCAGGTGCTGAACCAGGAGGTGGGGCTTAAGGGGGAGATCCCGATCTTCTCCGTCTCGGCGCGCCAGGGGCTTGAGGCCCGCAGCTCTGGGGATAGCCGGCGCTGGTCCCAGAGCGGTGTGGAAGCTCTCGAACGCTACCTACTGGACTTCCTGGCCTATGACAGATCTCGGGCGCTCAAGCAAGCCCTAGCGCAGAAGGTCGCCGACATCCTCGCCGACGTCTTGATGCGACTGGAGATCTCGATTCGCTCGCTGCAGTTGCCGTTGACAGAGCTGGAAGAGCGCTTGCAGCTTTTCCAGCAACAGCTCCAGGAGGCAGAAGCCCAGCGCATCATCGCCGCTGACCTGCTGCAGGGAGATCAGCGGCGCTTGGCCGCCCGTCTCGAGGAGCAGGCCGAGAGCTTGCGCCGAGGGGCCCGGGATCATCTTGGGGAGATCGCCAAGAGAGAACTGGCCCGGCAGGGCGATCAGCTCGATGAAGGTGCTGTAGAGCGCGTCTTAGCTGAGGCGATCCCGGCCTTCTTCGCCGGGCAGCTCGAAGCGCTCTCGGGGGAGTTCGCGCAGCAGGTGGCCGAGACGCTGCGCCCTCACGAACAGCGGGCTGATGAGCTAGTTGAGGCCATACGCCGCGGGGCGGCGGAGCTCTTTGAAGTGCCCTATCGCGCGCCGCAGAGCGTCCGTGCCTTCGAGGTGCGCCGCCGGCCATACTGGGTGACTCAACGGCCGGATGCCTCTTTAACCTCGATCTCTGCCGGCCTGGCGGAGCGGCTGTTGCCTGCCCACCTGCACCGCGTGCGTGCGGCAAAACGGCTAATGGCTCAGGTCGAGTCACTGGTGCTGCAGAACGTGGAGAACCTGCGTTGGGCGACCCGGCAGAACCTGGATCAGGCCTTCCGTCGCTTCGCCGCTAGCCTGGAAGAGCGCCTCCAGGAGACGATCGCCGCCACCCAGGGGGCCATTCAAGCGGCCTGGACCAAACGCCAGGAGAGCGCTCCGGCCGTCTCCGCCGAGGTCAAGCGCCTGGAGTCGGTGGCCGCAGAGCTGCGCCAGGTCCAAGCTCGACTGGAAAAGGCAAACTTATGGAGCTGAGCGAGGGCGATCGTTCAGAGGTGAACCTGCGGCACCGCCGTGTGATTCGCCTAAATCTGCTCATCTTGGAGGAGACGATGGCCGAGGTCGAGCGGCTGATCGGCGCTGAAGGAGAGGGGATCCTGCGGCGACGGCGCAACCCGCTGAGCACCGCCACGCGCCAGGAGCTCTTGGACCGGATCGAGCAGGTGCGCCGAACATTGGTCGAGCTGAAGGATTCCTTCGGCTTTGCGGTCGAAGAGCAGGATGTGACGCGGATGATCCGCGCGCTGCTCTCCCATCAATGGACGGTGCTCTGCGACACTGAATCGCGCCGGCTGCGGGGTTATGGGGAGCCGGCGCCGGAGTTGGCGGCGCGGCTAGATCCCTCAATTGCCAAGTTGATCCGGCTCGTCGAAGGGATGGAAGCGTGCCTGGTGAGGTGAGCTGATGGGACAAAGTGTGAGCAGGGAGGTCGATCTCATGCCATGTCTCTTCCGCGAGCAGGCGCTGGACGAGGCCGGCCGGGCGGTCTATCACTGCCGGGCGGGAGGAGACTTCGTGCTGGGAACCGTGGGAAGTTTGGCCGTCCAGCAGATCTGTGGGAGCTGTCTCGTGCCGGCGGAGTATGCGCCGGAGCGCCAGCCCTGTCTGTACCTGGTGCCGCTGCGGGTATTTGGGTCAGCAGGAACCCCAACCTTCCTGCTCTGCCGCTGGTTTTACCACAGTGGGCCGCGCAGCTGGGTGCACAGTGCTGAGCAGCAGTGTCCTTGTCCTCACTGGTTTCCCCATCCAGGGAGACAGCACTCGCCGGCGATCGAGGCGATGAACGCGGGGGTGATTCGGGACGCGCTGGCGCTCTACCGAGAAAGGGAGGCACTCCTCAGCGCGCTGGGCACCCCAGAGGGCGGTTGCCCGATCTGTCAGCGGGTGAGCTGCAAGTCAAGCTCGTTCCTGAACGGTTTGAGCGCTGCTGAGCGGACGCACCTCTGCCAAGCGCACCGCGCTCAGCAGGGGAGTGCTCTGCGCCTACCCTCGCAAGAGGAGCAGTTGCAGCTTTTGGAGGAGGCAGAGCGTGCGCTGGAGCAACTGGCACAGCAATTGGCACAGCCTGGGCAGTTACCCAATCATCGGATAAATATACCCTTTTGGCTAAAGCGGCACCTGCGGCGTCGGCGGACGAGAGCTGAGCTGGGGGAGGCGATCTGCCCGGCCTGCACGCGGGAGACTGAATGGATCGCTCCGGCGATGAAGGAATTGATCGGCTTACTGCTGCGTGATCCGGCTGGACCTCGGCTCTATACGCACTCCGCCGGCCTGTGCGCCAACCATTTCGGTCAGCTGCTGGCGCAGGTAGGCCAACCGTGGCATGAACACCTACTCTCTCTGCAGCGGCAGGCGCTCGCGCAACAAAGGGCCAGGCTGGAGCAGCTGCAGCGCGGCTGAGGCACACATAATGACCACACGAATCCTCTACAACTTGCTCCAAGTCGCGGTCGTGATGACCTTTGCCCCCCTGATGGCCGGTGTGCTGGCCAAACTCAAGGAGATGGTGCAGTCCAGGCGTGGGCCGAGCGTCTTCCAGCCCTACCGGGATCTGTGGAAGCTCTTCCACAAGGATGAGGTCATCCCTGAGGAGAGCTCCTGGATCTTTCGGGTGACGCCCTATATCGTGTTCGTCACACCCATCTTTGTGACACTGCTCATCCCCGTGCTCACCAGCT
Organism: uncultured bacterium; assembly: GCA_913053845.1. Classification (GTDB taxonomy): domain Bacteria; phylum Bipolaricaulota; class Bipolaricaulia; order RBG-16-55-9; family DRJF01; genus DRJF01. The sequence goes on from CAJXGD010000005.1 coordinate 58,476, forward strand.
ACCCGCTCTTCTTCGCCTTTATGGGCGACATGCTCGGCGTGGGGTTCGTCTTGGCGCTGGGCGGGTTCTTCGCGGCACTGGCTGCGGTGGACACGGCCAACCCCTACGGCCCAATGGGAGCCAGTCGCACGCGCATGGTGAGCTTCTTGGCCGAGCCGGTCTTCATGATCGTCTTCTTCACCGTCTCCTTCGTGGCCGGCTCCACCATCCCCTACATCGTGCAGCAGAGCTGGGTGACCCCTCTCGCAAATTTCTTTGAGCCGGCGCACGTGCTGCTGCTGCTCGCGTTCTTCATGCTGATTACCGCCGAGACTGGGCGCATCCCCGTGGACAACCCCTCGGGCCACTTTGAGCTGGCTATGATTGACGAGTCCAAAGGACTGGAGTATTCAGGTCAAGGCGCGGCACTGATGAAGTGGGGCGGTTGGATGAAGTTCTTCGTGTTGGTCTGCATCTATCTCAACGTGCTGGTCACGCCCTGGGGCCTGGCGGGCGGCCAGGCAGCGGGCGAGGTATTTCTGGCAATCCCGCTGGTGCTGCTCAAGATATTGGCCTTCGTGCTCGTGCTGGTGGTGATCGAGTCGTCGCTGGCCAAGCTGCGTCTCTTTCGCATCAGCGAATTTCTCGGCGCGGCGTTTGTCACCGCAGTGGCGGCGATGATCGCCCAATTGTTCGCGCTCTAAACGGGAGGGAGTCACAAAATGTCGCAAGGGTTCGAGCCGCTGTTGAGCGCACTGAATGCCCTGGCTGGAGGGCTCTTCCTGCTGTCGGCCTTCGGGATGGTGGCCACGCGCCAGGTGCTGGGATGTCTGCGCTTCTTCATCGCCCAGTCGCTGCTACTGGCCGCCAGCGCTTTTCTGCTAGGAGCCGCTCCTCTCTCGGCCCACCTGATCGCCGTGGGCCTGCTGACTATAATTACCAAGTCCTGGTTGTTGCCCTGGCTGCTGCGGCGCATGGTGCGCCAGGAGGTCTACACCCGGCGCGAGATCACCCAAGCGGTCAACATCCCCAGCTCGCTGCTCATCGCCTTGGGCCTGGTGCTGGGAGCCTATTTCCTGAGCGCTCCTTGGCTGCCGGCCGGGGCGGCTGCGGGTGCCGGTTTCGTAAGGATCAACCTGCCGATCGGCCTGGCCGGCCTGCTGCTGGGAGCTTACACCCTGGCGGTGCGTCGCGAGGCGCTGCCGCAGCTCTTGGGCCTGCTGGCCATGGAGAACGGGGCCTTCTTCGCCGGGATCGCTGTCGCGCCGGGGTTGTCGCTTATCGCCGAGCTGGCCGTGGCCTTCGACGTGCTCGTCTTGGCCTTTGTCCTGGGCGTGCTCACCCGCATGATCCATGAGCGAACCGGCAGCACCGAGGTCGGTCGGCTGGCCGCACTCAAGGAGGAGCCCTTCCGATGATCCTGATCGCTATTCTAGCGCTGCCGCTGCTGGCGGCAGCAGTTTGCGGCCTGTCCGGCTCCGAGCGGTGGTCCCCGCGGGTGACGCTGCTGGCGGCGCTGGCGAACTTGCTGCTGGCCGGAGAGGTAGCGCTGCGGGCGGCCGGCGGAGAGACCATCGTCGCCTTGCCCCACTGGATCGCCGCCGACGGCCTGAGCGCCTTGATCGCGCTGCTGATCACCGCCGTGGGGACGAGCGCCGCGCTCTTCTCCTGGGGCTATATGGCACACTCGACTCAAAAGCCACGGGCACTGCGACTCTACTACGTTAATTTCAACTTGTTCCTCTTTGCCATGCTGGCCGTTCCCCTGCTGGCCGAGCCCAATCTGGTCTGGATCGCCGTGGAGCTGACCACGCTCTTCTCGGTATTATTAGTCTCTTTCGCTGACACCCATGACGCCCTGGAGGCGGCCTGGAAGTACGCGGTGCTCACCTTGTCCGGGGCGGCGATCGCCCTCTTCGGCTTCTTGCTGCTCTTTTGGGCCTGGCAGACCGCCGGGGGCGGGCCGTATAGCTGGGCCACTCTGCGCGCCGCGGCCGGCGCTATGCCACCTCGGCTGCTGCAGGCGGCCTTCTTGCTCATCCTGGTGGGCTTTGGGGCCAAGGTGGGCCTGGTGCCACTGCACACCTGGCTGCCCGATGCCCATAGCCAGGCCCCCACACCGGTCTGCGCTCTGCTCTCCGGCGTGGAGACCTCAGCAGTGCTCTACGTGATATTGCGCCTGTTGCCCCTGCTGGGCCCCGCCAGCCAAGGGCGTGCCTGGGCGCTGGCCTTCGGCCTGCTCTCGGCGGGCGTGGCCTCATTCTTGCTGCTGCGGGTGCGCGACTATAAGCGACTTTTCGCCTTTTCTACTGTAGAACAGATGGGGATCGTGCTGGCCGCTGCCGGGCTGGGCTCCGGCGCGGCTAGCTATGCCGCCCTGCTCCAAATCGTAGCTCATGCGCTCGGCAAATCATTCTGCTTCTACGCCGCCGGCTCGGCGGCGCTCTTGAGCGGGACCACCGAGATCGCCGGGGTGCGCGGTCTGCTGCGCAGCTCGCCGCTCGGCGGTATCGCCCTGCTGCTGGGAGGTCTGACCATCGCCGGGGCGCCCCCCTTGGCGCTCTTTTTGAGCGAGTTTTCCATCCTGAAGGCCGGCCTGTCCGGCGGGCAATACCTGGCAGTAGCGCTGCTCACGCTGTTCATTGCAGTAGCTTTCTTCGGCATCTTACGCCACATACTGCCCATGGTCTTCGGTAAGCCCCTGCCGCAATCTGTCAACAGGAAACTGCCCCGCAGTGTTGTGCTGACACTGCTGCTGGCCGCGCTGCCGCTCTTCGTGCTGGGGGTCTATCTCCCGGAGCAGCTTAGCGCGCTATTACGCGTTGCGGCCGCGGCTCTGACCCACTTGGCGAGGTGATCGCATCATGAAAGATATGCAAGCGCTCTGCGAGCAGGCCCGGCAGCTTTGGCCCAGCGAGGTCCAGGCTCTCAGGATCGACGAGGCCGGCCGGCTGGGCGAGCTGCGCTGCGCTCCCCAGACGCTGCCTGAGCTGGCGGACTGGTTGTTCAACGAGTTGAGCTATCAGTTTGCCGGGCTGATCGTCGAAGAGGCTGGGCGGCACTGGGAGCTGCGCTACCTATTTTACGGTCAGGCCGGCCGGCTCTATCTCTTGAGCGAGCAACCCTTGGCCGAGAGGAGTTTTCCCAGCCTCAGCACCAGGGTGCATGCCGCCGACTGGCAGGAGCGTGAGGCCGAAGACCTGTTCGGATTGGTCTTCAGCGGCCATCCCCGTTTGGGAGATTTTGTTCTGCATGATGACCTCTGGCCGGAGGGACTGGAGCCCATGCGCCGCTCATTCACCGGCACCCGGCCGGTGAGCGACCGCCAGGCGCGCACCGATTGGCGACCGAGACGGATCGTGCAGGCCCCAGGGGCGTTCGTCATGCCCATTGGACCCATCTATGGGGGAGCCACCGAGTCGGCCCACTTCCTGCTGGAGACGGTCGGTGAAGAGGTGATTCGCGCCTTCCCACGGCTTTTCTATCAATACCGTGGGGTCGAAAAACGCGCCGAGGGTGCGCCGTTCTCCCAGGGCTTGCTGCTGGCCGAGCGCTTCGCTGCCCGCAGTGCTTTCGCCCACGCGCTGGCCTACTCGCGCGCCATTGAGGCTTTGAGTGCGGTTGAGCTGCCCCCGCGCGCCCGGCAGTTGCGGGTCTTCTTCGCCGAGCTGGAGCGCTTCCGGCATCACCTGGGCACCATTGAGGGGATCTGCACCTCGACCGGGCTGGCCGTGGCCGCCAGTCAAGCAGCCCTGCTGGAAGAGGAGGCGCTGAGGCTCTCCGGCGCGCTGGCGGGCCATCGTTATCTCTTCGGCCTGGCAGCGCCCGGCGGATTGGCCCACGATGTGCCGGCGGCGGCCTGCCGCGAGGCGGTCAGTCAGGCCCAGGCTATCCGGCGACGCGCGCAGGAGCTGCACCAGCGCCTGCGCCGCTCCTCCAGCTTCCTCGATCGCTTGGAGCAAGTGGGCCTCATCTCCCCGGAGCAGGCCCGCGATCATGGCCTGGTCGGCCCGGTGGCCCGCGCTTCGGGGCTCTCTCGCGATCTGCGGCAGGCACAGCCCTACTCCGGCTATCCATCGTGCTCATTTAGAGTTCCCTGTGAGCGGGAAGGGGATGGCTACGCGCGACTGCGGGTCTTCTTCGCCGAGATTGATCAAGCGGTGGAGCTCATGGCTCAAGCGGCGCAAGATCTGCCGCGCGGCCCGGTCAGGGCAGAGTGCCGGCCGGCGGCAGGAGCGGCGCTGGGCTGGGTCGAGGCTCCGGTGGGTGCGGCCTTCCATTGGGTCCGTCTGGATGAGAGCGGCCGGATCATGCGCTATCGGCTGATGACGCCGTCCTTTGCCAACTGGCACGGCTTCCACCTGGCCGCCGAGGGCTTTGCCTTTCAGGATTTTCCGATTATCCTGGCCACCTTTGGGCTGTCGGTGGCCGAGAACGATCGTTAGTCGGAGAGGAGGAATAATGAGCGAATGGGTCTTGCAAGGTCTGCGCACCGGGATCAAAACCACGCACTATCCCGACGCCAGAGAGCGCGCGCCGGGCGTCTCACCCGGTCGGCCGGTCGGGGGCAGTTATCCCGCAGATCAAGCTGAAGCGCTGCTGGCCCGCTGTCCCACCGGCGCGCTGCGCTATCAGGATGGGCAGGTGATCATTGACTATCGGCGTTGCGTGCATTGCTTCCGCTGCGCTCGGGAGCTGAAAACGCCCCTCACCTGGGAGATGGATTACGAGTGGGCTGGGGCCAATACGCCAGGATTGACCGGGCCTTTCGGCCGCTCGGTGCATATTCTGGTAGTGGACACCGGGGACTGCGGTGCCTGCCTCAATGAGGTGAAGCAGCTCAATAACCCATACTACAACATGCACCGATTGGGCTTCTTCATCACGCCCACCCCCCGACAGGCGGACATTCTGCTCGTCGTCGGAGCGCTGAGCGCTCCGATGCGCGAGCCGCTCCTACAAGCCTACCAGGCGATGCCCGACCCCAAGCGGGTGGTGGCCGTGGGAGCCTGCGCCCTGTCAGGCAGCCTATTTGGGCCCAGCTTCGCCTGCGGCACGGGCGTGAGCGAGCTGCTCCCGGTGGCGGTAGAGGTGCCGGGCCAGCCGCCGCCGCCGCTGGCCATCCTGCACGGCCTGCTGGTCGCTGTGGGACGCCGGCCGGCCGTCCCGCTCAGCTCACCGAACTTGCCTATGCCCATACCTGTAATAGAGGAAGTGCACAGCCGGCCATGACCCTTGCCACCTTGATCGGGATCTTTTTCGCCCTCTGCGGCGCCGGCCTGCTGGCTACCCTGGCGCTCCCGGAGCGTCAGGCGCCGCGCGTGCTGGCCTGGAGCGGGGCGCTGGCTTCGTTCTTTATCCTCTGGGCTGGCGCGGCTGCCCTGCTGGGCGGAGAGAGTTTCCGGCTCTCACTCTGGACGCTGCCCCTGCTGGGACGATTGAGCTTGGGTCTGGACCGGATGGGAGGGCTCTTCCTGCTGATCGGTGGGCTGGTGACGCTGCCCGTCTCCGTCTTCTCCCTGGGCTACTTGCAGCGCTATCAGGGCAAGTATAACCTGCGCGCTTTCGGGCTGCTCTATCTGGCGCTGCTGGCCTCACTGGCGCTGATCCCCTTGGCCGCGGACGCCTTCACCTTCCTGATCGCCTGGGAGGCGATGTCGCTGCTCAGCTTCTTCTTGGTCGCCTTCGAGCATGAGCGCCAGAGAGCGGTCCAAGCGGGCTATCTGATGCTGGCCGTAGGTGAGCTGGGCACGCTGGCCGTCGCCTTGGCCTTCCTGCTGCTGGCAGGCGCCGCCGGAGGGCTAGATTTTCCCGCGCTGCGAGCGTCGTCCGTCGGGCTGGGCGCGACCATGCGCTGGACCATCTTCCTGCTCTCGTTCTTCGGATTTGGGGTCAAAGCCGGACTGGTGCCGGTCAACTTCTGGCTGCCGCGCGCCCACCCGGAGGCCCCGGGCAACGTCTCCGCGCTGCTCTCCGCCGTGATCCTCAACCTGGGTATCTACGGCATCTTGCGCTTCAATGGTGATCTCTTGCCGATCAACTCAGTCGGGCCGGGCCTGGTCGTCCTGGCGATCGGTGTGCTCTCCGCGCTGGTGGGCATTCTCTATGCCACCATCGAGAACGATCTGAAAACTCTGTTGGCCCACAGCTCGATCGAGAACATGGGCATCATCACCGCCAGCCTGGGCGCGGGGTTTATTTTCACCGCTACCGGCCATCCGGTGCCGGCGGCCATCGCCTTCTTAGCGGCTCTCTATCATTTGGTCAATCATTCGGTCTATAAGGCGTTGCTCTTTCTGGGGGCCGGGACGCTCGATGCCCAACTGGGCACCCGTGATCTCGACCGTTTGGGCGGCCTGCTGAAGCGTATGCCGTGGCTGGGGCTGTTCATGCTGATCGGGGCCTTGTCCATCGCCGGGCTGCCACCGCTGGGCGGCTTCGTCAGCGAGTGGTTGAGCTTACAGGTGATGCTGCGCAGCGTCGAGCTGGCCTCCGTAGGGATCAAAGTCGCCTTCGCCTTGGCCGGGGTGGGACTGGCGCTCACCCTGGCGCTGGCGGTCACCTGCTTTGTGAAGACTTTTGCGATGGGCTTCTTAGGCTTGGCACGCTCTGAGGTAGCCGAAGCAGCACGGGAGGGGCCGCGCTCGGCGCTGATCCCTCTGGGCTTTCTGGCCGGTCTCTGCCTGCTGTTGGGACTGGGGGCCACCTACGTCATTCCGGCGCTGGACGGTGTCGTCAGGCCCTTAGCGGGGACCAGCGCAGCCGCAGCCTTGGTGCCACCGTTCTTCGCCACCCATCCCAAGCAGGCTGAGCTGCCACCGGCCTTCGCCGCCGATTTTCATGATTTGGGCGCTCAACTGGGCAAGAATTTTCTGCCGGGGCGAGGGCTGGTAGTGCTGCATCGCGGTGGAGCGAAGAACCCGGTAATATTCGCCATGTCCACCGCCTACACTTTTGTGGTGCTCCTGCTGCTGCTGCTCGTCGTCTATCTGGCTGTGCACTGGGGTCCGGCCTGGCGGCGTCAGGTGACCTACCAGCCGCGCTGGGCAGGGGGGCTGAAAAAGCTCTTGCCGGAGATGACCTATACCGCCACGGGCTTTGCCAATCCGGTGCGCGTGATCTTTGAGGCGATCTTCCGGCCCACGGTCGTCGAGAACACCCAAGACGCGGCGCGAGAGCACTTTCGCACGCTGATCCGGCGGGAGCACCGGCAAGTCCATCTGATCGACCGATTGGTGCTGAAGCCGATCGCCTGGGGTGCTTTGGCCATCGCGGACGGCCTGGCGCGGATGCATCATGGGCGGATCAACGCCTACGCCGGCTATGGGCTCCTGGTGTTGCTGATCGTCTTGATTCTGGCCCGACTGCTCTAGGGCGACGAAGGGAGGACTATGGCGCTCTTTACCGGAGAGTTGCAGCGGGCGCTGGCCGCGCCGGGCTGTCCGCTCTGTCGGCTGGTGCGCCATCAGGAGGAGGCCTGGATCTGGCATACGCTCTATGAGTTCACCGGTGACCCGGGGGTGCGCAGTCGGCTAGATGCCAGCTATGGCCTCTGTCATGAGCACGCGCATCTGCTGCGCCGGGTGCTGACCGGCCACCGGCTGCTGGGCGGCAGCGGGGTAGCGCGCATCTACGAGACGGTGGTGCTCAGATATAGCGAGCAGTTGGCCGCACTCCAGGGGGCAGGGGGCAGACTGAAGCAGTGGCTGGGCTCTGAGCGCCAGCAGCTAGCCAAGCTGGAGCTCAAGGGTTGTCCGCTCTGCCTGTCCAGTCAGCAGGCAGAGCGAGGAGCGGTCTTTTTTCTGCTGGAGGCTTTGCAGAAGGAGGGCCAACTGTGGCGTCCGAGGCTGAAAAGCTCGGAGGGCCTTTGCAATCCTCATCTTCTCCTGACCTTGGAGGACAACCAGGCGCACGAAGACCCGGAACTGCGGCAGTTTCTCATCCAAGACCAGTTAGAGCGACTGGCCGAATTGCAGGGGCGGCTCTACCAGTTGCAGCGCAAGCAGCGCTACGACGTGTACGAGCAGATTAGCGAAGAAGAGGCCTGCTCCTGGCAGGAAGCGATCTGGCGTTTTACCGGGATGCAATACGAAAAGCTGCTCTGGCAGGTTGGGCCGGAGAGCGATGTGGGGGCTTAGCAAGTCAGACCCTGAAGACTCCAAGGAGTTGACAACTACGGAACCTGCGGATAGAATTGTACTCATAAATGAATAAGTGAGGACATTATTATCCATGAGTGGTAGCAGGGACCGGTTCGGTGGCAGCTTCCAACGAGCTATAGGCATCTTCCGCGAGCAGGGAGGTATGCTGCGTACAAGCGAGGCGCTCAGGGTAGGAATTCACCCTCGCACTCTCTATGGCCTGCGCGACGCGGGGATCATTGAGAGGCTAAGTAGGGGACTATACCGACTTGTGGAGACACCGCCTCTGGGGAATCCCGACCTGATCACTGTGGCCCTGAAGGTTCCCAAAGGCGTAATCTGCCTTGTTTCTGCACTGGCTTTTCACAATCTCACCATCCAGGTGCCTCACAAGGTCTACCTTGCACTGCCAAGAGAATCGAGGAAACCACGCCTTCGGTACCCGCCTCTGCAGGTGTTTGAGTTCGGCAGCGAGGTTTTTCCCGCTGGGATCGAAGTTCATGAGCTGGACGGCGTTTCTGTGCGGGTCTACAGCCCTGAGAAGACCCTAGCTGATTGCTTCAAGTACCGCAATAAGCTCGGACTGGACGTAGCCATTGAAGCGCTGAAGCTCTATGCCGAGCGCCGGAATGTCAAGGTAGGTGAAATCACGCGCTACGCACAGATCTGTCGGGTGGCCAAGGTGATGCGTCCCTATCTGGAGGTGGTGTTTTGATGATGCGCTCTCCGAAGGACCTTTTCCTTGGTCCTGTGATCGAAGCCCTTTCTCACGAGGAACGCTTCGTAAAGATGTGGGGCACACCAGGCCCATGGCGCTGAATTGGAAAGGGTCTCCAGATAGCCGCAAGCGTCTTATTCGGGGTATCATCCCTCGGTAAGGGGACTTCACATCATCTTGAGATCAAAAGGGATGTTGGCTTGCAAGACTTGACCCCGCAAGACCCCCACGTTGCACGAGAAACGCTGTAAGCTCGTCCACGGTGAACGCCGGGTGCTTGGCGAAGAATTCTTGTAGCATGTCGCTCGGCCCTCCACTTGACAAACATGCAAGATAAGGCTAACGATATTGGCCTTATCTCACACCGATGTCAAGTTGCTCTAATGCACAAGTATCACGATCCTTAACCTGCCATTCTGAGAGGGACGTCGAATAATCTCGTAGTGGCCTTGAAAACCAAGGTGCTTAGCGGGAGTTAACCTCGAAAAAAGCGAAGAGTTCAGCATGACAAACCTCACAAAACCTCATGATCATGCACTAATTACTGTGTTTGACATCTGTAGCAGTGTGTCGTAGAATATAGACAATCCAGGAAACTGGAGGTGGATCGCCCGCATAGGGCGAGCGTGAGGAGGCCCTAACCAGGGCCTTTTCATTTGGGGAACAGGACTTTCCCATATCCTTCCACCCACCCCTCGTAGAGGTGTCGATTCAATTTCCTCTCAACAATTTCCCTAATCTGAGTTGCAAATGGTGGTAAGGGACCATCTATCATTCTTTTTTCGATCAAAACAGTCTTTCGTAGCGGGTTACTGAGCAGGTCAGCTAGCTGTAGACCCGCGATGTTAGCGGATTTAGGTTTGACTTTAAGCTGTTTGCTGCTGAGTGCATTCTAGAAAAAATCAGCCTTCTTAATCCATGCCCCTTGTTTATAAACTCGGGCATATGAGTCTTTGAGCAAACGATCCTCGCGACCACCCCGGCTTTCGGCTATCACGTCTCCACAGCGGTTGATGTGGTTGAGAAACCCACAATAGCGCTGAAGCAGAAATCCCATCGCCAAATGGTATGGATGAGCGGGTGTTGGATACCGAACCTTCAGTTCCTTCTTGTCGATAACAACAGCGACAAGTTTGAACTCCGCGCGCTTGATCAGCACCAGCAAGTCGTGGTCGAACGCCTTGGCTTTATCTGGATCACGAAGGCGCCAGAACGCCCGGCGACGGTTGATGATGTCTTCCCGATGAAGGATTACCGGTTCATCTGGATTGTGGGGGATATGGTGTTGTTTGAAGGTTTCCAGCTCTTGGTGAAAGCTACGGTAGTCTCGCCCCCGAAGCCAGCAACCTAGGAGGCACAGGTAACGATGACCTTCTTCTTCCAGGTGCTTAAATACGTGATCTCCTGTATTCGCTGATGTATAATCGGAATCGCTCATCCGGTTCAGTTGGGCGATCTGACCGTGAACGATCCACCTTTACCTCCTGTGCTGGCCACGAGAGACATCATAGGGTATTCTCCCTCAACGATCTTAATCTCCTTATCCGTGAGGCTGTAGAGCTCATAGACCAAGCGGTCAATCTACTTGTCTGTCGCGCCGATCTGTCCAATAACTTAGCATCATTTATCCACTCCAGGCGCATACGGCAACTGCGAAACCGTAATATGTACCTGGATGTAGAGCTGCCTGACTTCAACTATCGCCCTGTCTTCTTTTTTGGCCTCTCCTTTGGTGGACCCTGCTCTTGTGGCCTCTTCTTTGGTGGAGCTTGCCGCTTTCTTAGTGGCTTTTTCTTCGGTGGAGCTTGATCTCCCTTTTGCGCCACGATACCCTCCTAACATATGTGAGTTTCGACATGCATGACATTAATGGGACGTAATCGGCCATGAACCAGAACCAAGATCATAAACTGTTGTCGCATTCCAACCAATCTCTCGCC
>CAJXGD010000006.1 GCA_913053845.1 uncultured bacterium
AATTTGGCCCAGAACCCCGACCGACCTGCAGCGGTGACTTGCACCGCCCTCCCACCCGGCAGCCGCCGAATCCATTGCAGGGCAAATAACTGTGCGGTGATGGCTGCACCGAGAGCTCCGGCGAGGTGATAGCGCTGCTCGCTCCAATCGAGACAGCGAAAAGCGAATTTCCGACGGGTTCTTCTGGCCCGCTCTACATCAATCCCCCACCTGGTTAGCCCTTCCTCTCCTGAAGGGGTCAAGCAGAAATCGCCATTCACTTCCTTGAGATACTCCTGGTCAAGTAAGGACCGCGTTAGGGCAACCCCCAATCTACCCGCCAGGTGATCGTAACAGGTGCGGGCAGAGCGCATCGCCTCCACCTCCAAGGACTCGCCCAGAGATCGCACCTGGCCACGCGGGGCAATCGCACCTAACGCTTCAACGACGTGGGCGACGCGATCGTTAGCCAGACGAAAAGAGCGATGACGTCCCTGAGCCTCTACAACCAGTAGACTGCCCGCGACCAGTTTCGCCAGGTGAGCGCTGGCCGTCTGGGGGGATACTCGGGCTCGGGCGGCCAGTTCACCGGCGAGCAAGGATTGACCCCCCAGTAAGGCCGTCAGGATCGCCGCACGGGTTGGCTCTCCAATCAGCGCAGCTGCCGCTGCCACGTTCGGTTGTGCATTCATATTTCGATCATACCCGAAATATAATCGAGTTACAATAGTCATCAGCCCCCAGTCGAGAAAGGAGTTCAAGCCATGAGCAGAGTCAGGCAGCAAACCCATAGTCGTGGGGAAGAGTCGTTTCGGGTCACCCTGGAGCAGAGCGGGCTCCGGTTGCACCTCGCCCACCTGGCCCCCAAGACGACCGGACCGGTCGAGCAGCACCGAACGGTTCTCTATATCCACGGAGCCACCTTTCCGATTGCCCTATCCATCGGCTTTCGCTTCGACGGCCACTCTTGGATGGACGATCTAGCGGAGGCAGGTTTCGATGTCTGGGGATTGGATTTCTTGGGCTACGGTGGATCCGATCGCTATCCGGAGATGGAGGCCCCTCCAGAGACCAATCCTCCCCTGGGAAAGGCGGCGGGGGCCGCGCGGCAGATCACCAAAGCGGTGGAGTTCATCGGCGAGCATCAAGGCACCCGGCATGTCTCTCTCCTAGCCCACTCCAGGGGTACACTGCCCGCCGGCCTCTATGCAACGACGCACCCCGAACGACTTGACCGGTTGGTCCTCTTTGGACCTGTCGCCCTCCGACGCCAAGAGCAGCCCCCCAAAGGGCAGCCACCTGCATATAAAGACGTGACCGTTGAAGAGCAATGGCAACGCTTCACGGGCTATCTGCCTCCCGGCGAATCTCCTGTACTGGAGAAGCGCCATTTTGATCTTTGGGGCTTAGCCTACCTGGCCAGTGACCCGACCGGCGAGGCCCGCATGCCGCCAAGCGTTCGGGTGCCGAATGGATTTGAGGCAGACTTCGCCGAGGCTTGGAGTGGTCATTTGGCCTATGACCCCGGGAAGGTCCGGACGCCGACGCTCATAGTTCGCGGCGAGTGGGACAGCATCACCACGGATGCCGATGCGCGTTGGCTGTGGAAGGCTCTGGGCTCCGTCCCGCTCAAGCGGGAGGTGCTCATCAGCCGAGGCACCCACGTCTGTCATCTCGAAGCGAGCCGCTTCCAGCTCTATCGTGAAGTGGAAACCTTCTTGAAAGGGAACGACTTAGCCCAACCGAAAGGAGTGGCCCAATGAATCAATACGAGAAGGCCATCGCATTCCGCGATCTCCATCAGGGTCCGCACGTCTTCATCTTGCCCAACGCCTGGGATGTCGCCAGCGCGCTGATCTTCGCTCAGGCCGGCTTCCCGGCGATCGGCACGACCAGTGCCGGTGTCGCAGCCACCTTGGGCTATCCCGATGGCGAACAGATCCACCTCAGCGAGCTGCTTCCCATCCTCAAGCGGATGGCGGAACGAGTGAATTTGCCGATCACCGCCGACATCGAAGCGGGTTACGGCCGTACGATCACCGCAGTGGCCGAGAACGTCCGTGCGGTGATCGCCACCGGGGTTGTGGGCATCAATCTTGAAGATGCCCCCGGAGAGGAAGGACAACCACTGGTCACCCTTGCCCGCCAGGCGCGGGTGATCCGAGCCATCCGCCTGGTCGCCAAGGAGGTGAAGGTTCCGCTGGTCATCAATGCACGCACCGACGTATTTTGGCGGAAGGTGGGCGATCCCGACAATCAACTCACTCAGGCGGTAGAACGAGCCAACGCCTATCGCGAGGCCGGGGCGGACTGCCTGTTCCTCCCCGGCGTCAGTGACCGGGAGACGATTGCAAAGCTTGTGGACCAAATTCGCGGTCCAGTCAACATATTAGCCGGCCCAGGCGCCCCATCCATACCGGAGCTAGAACGTTTGGGGGTAGCCAGGGTAAGCGTGGGTTCCGGCCCCATTCGGGCTGCCTTGGCCCTAATGCGCGGCATAGCTCAGGAACTCCTCACAAAAGGAACCTATACCAGGCTGACTGAGGAGACCATCCCCTATGAGGAACTGGGCGAGCTGCTCGCCAGAGCCGGGGAGCTATAATGGGTCAAGAGATTGTTACCAGGGCCGAGCAGCCAATCGGTGGAGATGAGAACCGCTCTCAAGCTGGTGCGGCGCATTCGCTTGGTGCTCTATCGCCCACAGGATCTCGAGCTTCACCGGTGAGTCTTGCGAGAACTCTGGGAAAAGCAAACTCTTCACGACGATAGCCCACCCTCCGCGGGCTTTACCCTCTGCGCCACCAGCTCTTCCACCAAACCAGCTTCCGGCTCATAGGGCAGGGTGATCTGACCCCGCTCGCCGTTGGCCCGGTTCCAGGCGGCGGCCACCTCGATGGCATTGGGATTCCTGGCCCAGGCGCGCCGCGCCACCCCGCCCAGCACATCCCAGCTCAGCGCCTCCTCGATGATTCGGTCAACCCGCTCGCTGCCATCGAGCACCAGACCAAAGCCACTGTGGATCGCCTTGCCGATCCCCACCCCGCCGCCGTTGCTCATCACTACCATGGTCATCCCCCGCGCGGCGTTCCCGGCGAAATTGTGCGCGGCCATCTCGGCCATCACGTTGGAGCCATCCTTGATGTTGGCCGTCTCCCGAAAGGGCGAATCGGCCGAGCCGCAGTCATGATGATCCCGACCGATCATGATCGGTCCCACCTCGCCCCGGCGAACCAGCTCGTTGAACTTGAGCGCGATCTTCACCCGCAGCTCCGCGTCGGCATAGAGGATCCGTGCCTGCGAGCCCACCACCAGCCGATGGGAGTCGGCTTGGCGAATCCACTCATAGTTGTCCCGATCCTGAGGGCGCCTAGTGGGGTCAATGCACTCCAGCGCCGCCCCATCGGTCTTGAGCAGGTCCTCATGGGCCCCGGAGAGACAGACCCAGCGAAACGGTCCATAGCCGTAGTCAAAGCTGAGCGGGCCGATCAGATCCTCCACGTAGGAGGGAAAGATGAAGCCCTGGTTAATATCCCGACCGTTCTTGGCGATCTCTCGCACTCCCGCATCGAAGACCGCCTTCATGAAACTGTTGCCGTAGTCCCAAAAATGCGTCCCCCGTCCCACCATGGTGCGGATCAGCTCAAACTGCCGCTGCAGGGAACGATCAACTTGCCCTCTGAAGGCCGCGCGATCTCGCTGGAGCAGTTCTCGGCCCTCGGCAAAGCTCAGCCCTTGGGGGGTATAGCCGCCGTCGTAGACCGCATGACAGGAGGTCTGATCGGAGGCCAGCTCCACCTCGATCTGCTGCCGGGCCAGATATTGCCATAGGTCCACGATATTGCCCTGATAGCCGATCGAGAGTGCCTCGCCTCGTTGTTGGCTCTCCCTCATCCAAGCGACCACCTGGGCCAGATCGGCGGAGGCCTTGCTCAGCCAGCCCTGTTCCAGCCGCTGCCGGAGCCGTGAGGGGTCCACCTCGGCGATCAGTCCCACGCCGCCGGCGATCTCAACCGCCTTCGCCTGAGCGCCTGACATCCCACCCAGGCCGGAGCTGACGAAGTTATGCCCCCGCAGGTCCTGTCCCGGCGGGACGCCCAAAAACAAGCGCCCGGCATTGAGGATGGTCAGGTAGGTACCATGCACTATCCCCTGAGGACCGATATACATCCAGCCCCCGGCGGTCATCTGCCCGTAGTTGGCCACCCCCAAGGCCGCTGCCCGGCGAAACCCCTCCGGATTGTCGCCCAGACCGACCATCAGGCCGTTGGTATTGATCACCCGCGGGCTCTGGGGCCGGGAGGGGAAAAGCCCCAGCGGATGGCCGGAGGCGATCACCAGCGTCTGCTCAAGCGAGATCGCTTGCAAATAGGCCTTGATCAGGCGATATTGCATCCAGTTCTGGAAGACCTGCCCGCTCTCGCCGTAGGTGACCAGCTCATAGGGGTAGAGGGCGACCTCAAAATCCAGGTTATTCTCGATCATCAGTTGCAGGGCTCGCCCCTCCAGAGTCCGGCCCTGATACTCCTCTATGGGCCGGGCCTTGATCCGGCCGGCCGGCCGATAACGATAGCCATAGATTCTTCCCCGTGTGAGCAGCTCTTCTAGGAACTCCGGCGCCAACTGCTCGTGAAGCTCATTGGGTATATACCGCAGGGCGTTCTTGAGGGCGATGATCGTCTCTGGGGCAGATAGCTCGAACCCGCGATGGGGCGCCCGGCGGATTCCCGGCTCGAACTTTGGCTCAGGGGGAAGCTCAGCGGACAAACCGATGACCAACCTCCCCGCTGCATCGCTGCTCATTTGAGTGCTCATCTTCAATACCCCCCCTGTGGCTCAGCGCGACTCGCACAATTTCGTCTTACTTGATCGGCCCTGGACCGCGACCTATAATTGAGCTTACTTCCGCCGGGGGGGTGTGGTCAAATGGCCGGTGATCGCCTTTGTTAGCGCCGTACGATACTATCGCTTAGCTTGCTGGGGCCACATCGTCTGCCCTTTCCCCCAACGGACCCTCCTCTACAAAGATTCGCGCTGTAGCCGGCCGTCTGTCCTAAGCTAGCGACCGAGTTCAAACGGCAAATTTAACTTACCAGGAGGATCAAGTCATGGTTCAATCGCTCTCAAGACGCACCTTTCTCAAGGGTTTGGCTGTCGGAGCCACAACGCTCGCCCTACCGGGCAGCCTCTGGCAGACCGGCCTTTCCCAGCCCAGCTCGCTGCTGGCGGTGGTCAAAGCCGGACCGGACACGATGGAACCCACCAGGGATAATGACCCCAACCTGCAAGTAGTGGCCAATATCTTCGACGGCCTGCTGCGCCGCGACCCGACAGGCAAGCTGCTCCCGGCGTTGGCCACCTCATTTAAGCGCACCGACCTGGACAAATGGGAGTTTACCCTACGGCAAGGGGTCAAGTTCCACAATGGCAACCCCTTCGATGCCCAGGACGTCAAGTTCAGCCTGGAGCGGCTCAAGGGGGACTTCTCGGAGTTCCAGTCCTTCGGCGGCGCGATCAAGCAGGTCCAAATTCTGACTCCCTTCAAGGTGCAGGTGATCACAGACGGTCCGGTACCCTTCTTCGCCAACAACCTGCACCAGATTTTCATCCTCGACCAGGAGTCCAGCGCGACCCGCTCCGAGGCGGAGATCGCGCAAAAACCCATCGGCACCGGTGCCTATCGTTTCGAGCAGTGGGTCCAGGGATCGTTTGTGGACCTGGAGGCCAACCCGGACTACTGGGACGGCGCAGCGACGATCAAGCGTGTGCGCCATCAGGTAGTACAAGACGACTCGACCCGTCTGGCGGCCCTGGAGAGTGGGGATGCCCAACTGGTGCAGAGCCTGCCGGTGCAGTTCGCTGATCGGGTCCGCGCCAACTCGGCCTTGAAACTGGTGGTGCGTGCCGGGCGGCAGGCGATCTTCTTCTCCCCTAAGGTGGTAGACTCGCCGCTGGCCGATCTGCGCGTGCGCCAGGCGCTCTACTACGCCATTGACACTCAGGCGATCATCAAGACGGTGCTCGGCGGCTTCGGCGCGCCGGCGGCGCAGGTGCCGGACCCGCCGACGGTGGGCTTCAATCCCGACATCAAGCGTCTGTCCTTTGACCCAGCGCGGGCGCGCGGGCTGCTCAGCGAGGCCGGTTTCCCCAATGGCTTTGATCTGACCGTCGATGTCACCAATGACCAGTTCGCCAACGACGTCGAGGTTGGCCAAGCGGTGGCGCAGTTCCTCAGCCGGGTGGGCATCCATGCCCAGGTGCGGGCCCGGCCCAGCTCGCTCTTCTTCAGTGACGTTGATGCCCACAAGTTGGACTTCTTCATCGTGGGCTGGTTCGACGGTGCCTTCGACTTTGGGCGCACGGCCAAAGTGCTTTTGGTGACGGATGCCTACTTCAACGGCTCGCTCTACAGCAACGCTCAGTTCGACGCGCTGATCAAGCAGAGCGACGCTATCGTCAATGCCCAGGAGCGGGCCAAGCTGCTCCAGCGGGCCAACAAGCTGGTCATGGACGATGTGGCTCTGGTGCCCTTGTATTACGAAGCTCAGGTGTGGGGCACCGCCAGCGGTCTCCAGTTCCAACCGCGCTCGGATAGCTGGACGGTCTATCACGACCTCAGCTTCTAGCCGGAACCGGGTAGGGGCGAGTGCTCACTCGCCTCTACCCCTTTCTGGACAGCTAGTCCGATAGATGGCCGGTTATCTGCTGCGGCGGTTGCTGCAAAGCGTGGTGGTGCTCTTCAGCGTCTCGCTGATCTCCTTTGTGATCTTCCAGTACCTGGGTGATCCCATTCGCACCAACTACAATCCCCAGGAGCTGACCAGGCAGCGTGTGGTGCAACTGCGCCGGGAGCTGGGCCTGGACCAACCTTTTTATCTGCAATACGCACACTGGCTGGAGCGCGCGCTGCACGGGGACTTCGGCCTGTCCTATCGCCAGCGCCTGCCGGTGATGCGGCTCATCTTAGCGCGCGCCCCGGCCACGCTGGAGTTGGCGACGCTGGCGCTCTTCAGCGGCACATTATTGGGACTGCTGTTGGGAATCTGGTCCGCGCTGCACCCTCGTTCTTTGTCGGCCAAGAGCGCGATAGTCACCTCGCTGCTGGGCATCTCCACCCCTACCTTTGTGGTGGGCTTGCTCTTGATCCTGCTTTTTTCGGTGAGTTGGCACTGGTTGCCCCCCTTCGGTCGCGGCACCACAGTCAGTTTGGGGGCGTGGAGGAGTGGCCTGCTCACCCTCAGCGGTTGGCAGCACCTGATCATGCCGGTGATCACTCTGGGGCTCTTTCAGGTGGGGGTGATGGCCCGGCTTACCCGCAGCGGGATGCTGGAGGTACTGGCCCAAGATTACGTCCGCACCGCCTGGGCCAAGGGGCTGAGCAGCACGCAGGTGGTGGGCAAACATGCCTTGCGCAACGTGCTCATCCCGGTGATCACCGTCTTGGGGATGAGCTACGGGGAGTTGATCGCCTTCTCCATTGTGACCGAGTCAATCTTCCAATGGCCTGGCCTGGGGAATCTGCTGCTGCACGCGGTCTTCTCCAGCGACCAACCCATTGTGGTCGCCTATATCGTGTTGACCTCTTTGCTCATCTTGAGCCTCAATCTTGTGGTTGACCTGCTCTACGTGGCGCTCAATCCTCGCATCCGTTATGGCTAAATCCCGGCAACAGGGCTCAGAGTGGTGGCAGAGCTTGAGCCGCAGCCCCTTGGCCCTGATCAGCGCCATCTTGATCCTGCTCTTGGGCTTAGCGGCGCTCTTTGCCCCTTGGCTCTCACCCCAAAACCCCTACGACCTGGCTACGCTCAACCTGAGCGATGCCTTCCAGCCACCGCTCTGGCTGCCCGGAGGTCACTGGCCCTACCTGCTGGGCACGGACAACCTGGGTCGCGGCATTCTGAGCACGATACTCTATGGCTTGCGCATCTCGTTCGTCGTGGGCCTCAGCGTGGTCCTGCTGGCAGGAGGGATGGGCATCGTCACCGGGCTTTGGGCCGGCTATCGCGGCGGCTGGCTCGATGCGCTGCTGATGCGCTTGGCCGACACCGTCTTCTCCTTTTCTACCACTCTGATGGCCATCCTGATCATGGGCTTGCTCAAGGCGCGCGGCGTGGGTGCGGTGGTCTTCGCCATTGCCATCACCGACTGGGTGCGCTATGCCCGCACGGCGCGCGGCAGCACGCTGACGCTCAAACCGGAGGAGTTCGTCAGCGCCGCTCAGGCGCTGGGTGCCGGTAGCTGGCGCATCCTCACCCGGCATATCCTGCCCAATGCCCTGCCGCCCTTACTGGTGATCGCTGCGGTGGATTTTGCCGTGGTGGTCATCCTGGAGGCGACGCTGAGCTTCTTGGGGATAGGGGTGCCCATCACCCAGCCGTCGCTGGGGATGATGATCGCCATCGGCAGCAAATATCTCTACGCCGGGTATTGGTGGATGATCGTCTTCCCCTGTGCGGTCTTGATCTTGCTCACCATGGCGGTCAACCTGCTGGGCGACTGGTTGCGCACCGAGCTGGACCCTCATTGATCCCTGTGCGCCTCGACTTGATCTGGCCCACTTGCCGGGGTACATTTACATAGATATATGGCTCAACCGACCAAGGAGACGATTAAGGACTGGCAAGCGCACTGGCAAGATGAGGGCGAATCGGCCTATCGCTATCGCACCCTGGCCTCGCTGGAGGGCGATGAGGCCCGCAGGAAGCTCTATCTGCGCCTGGCCGAGGTGGAACTGCGCCACCGGGCAGTATATGAGCGGCTCCTGCGCGAGCAGGGCGTCACGCTGGGGTCATTCCGGCCTAGGCGTTGGACGCGGATTCAAGGTTGGTTGGCCCGGCACGGGGGTGCGCAGACCGTCCTAGCGATAGGCATTCAGGATGAGATCAATGAAGTCAAAAGTTATCTCAATCAACATCAGTCTCGGGATGACTCACCTGCTGACTCCGATAGCACCGCCAGGCAGATCGCCCGCGATGAGGCGGCGCATGTGGAGCTACTCAAGCAGCTCTCCGGTGGTCAGGGCGAGCCTTGGCATCGCACCGCCTCCGGTGGGATGCTGCGCGATGTCATCTATGGCTTCAATGACGGGCTGACGGCCAATTTCGGCCTGATCATGGGCATGATCGGCGCGGCAACGCAGCCGGAGCTGGTGCTGCTGGCTGGCTTGGCCGGCCTGGTGGCCGACGCGCTCTCTATGGCCGGCTCCGGCTATCTGGCGGCCAAGAGCGAGCAGGAGGTCTACCAGCATGAGCTCCATCTGGAGCGGGGCGAGCTGGAGCTGATGCCGGAGCTAGAGCTAGAGGAGCTGGCCCTGCTCTATGAGGCGAACGGCATGCCACCGGAGACGGCGCGCCTGGCCGCCTCGCACGTGATCAAGGACCCCCAGTTGGCGCTCAAAGAGATGGCTCGCCAGGAGCTGGGCATCTCCGGCGTGGCCAGCTCACCCCTGCGTGAGGCGCTCACCACCGGGATCGCCACCGCCATCGGGGCGCTGATTCCCCTGTCCTCCTTCTTCTTTATCGGCGGAGCGGCAGCGGTCTGGAGTGCCTTCGCCATCAGTATGATCTCCCACTTTGCCGTAGGGTCGGCGCGCAGCCTCTTCACCGGGCGCGGCATCTTCCGTAGCGGGCTGGACATGTTCTTGATCGGCCTGGGCGTGGCCGTATCCGGCTATCTGGTCGGCTCGCTGATCACCGGGAAGCTATAAGCCGGCCCGGCGCAGATAGCCGGTCAGTCGGCCGAGCCCCGCGGCAAACCGATCCGGCGGGGTGAGCAAGCTCAGCACCAGCAAGGGCTCCTGGCTGAAATCGAAAAAGTAGCCGGGATATATGTAAACTCCTTCGTCATCCAAAAGCCCTAGGACCAACTCCTCCTCATCGCGCCCCGGTGGCAGGCGTAGCACAGCATACCAGCCGCCTTGCACTGGCAGCAGCCTCCAAGGGGCCGGGCCGCTCCTGCCGGCCAACTCTTTCAGCTTGGCCAGATTGCTCCGGAGCCGCTCGCGAATGGACCCTTGAATCGGCAGGCGTAGCTCCAGCAGGCGAGGGAGCGCCAGTTGCACCGGCGTGTTCACCGACAAGAACGTATCGGCGATGATCTCTAAGCGCCCCAACGCGGCCTGCAGCAGCTCCGGCGGGCCGGAGGCATAGATCCAGGAGAGCTTGAGCTGGGGCAAGCCCAGCGTCTTGGAAAGGCCATTCAGCCGAAAGAGCAGAGTCGGCGGCTCGGCCGGCCAGCAGGGGGGCTCGATCCGCTCATCCAGCGAGTAATCGGCGAATACTTCGTCAACTATCAACGCCAGACCGCGCTCGGCGCAGAGTGCCAAGAGAAAGTCCCGATCGGCTGATGCTAGAAACGAACCGGTAGGATTGTTGGGGCTGACAGCCAGAATCGCCCGCGTGCGCTCTCCTAGCCCTGCCAGCAGGCTGGAGCGCTCGATCCGCCAGCCCCTGGTAGCAGCCAGGGCATAGCTCACCGGCTTGAGATCGCAGATCTGAGCCAGAAAGTCGAAGAGGGGATAACCCGGCCGGGGCACCAGCAGCTCATCGCCCGGCTCGGCCAGCAGCCGAAAGAGATACGCATAGGCCTCGGAGGTGCTGGCCGTGAGCAATAGCTGCTCTGGCTTCACCTCTTCGCCCTTGGCTCCATAGTAGGAGGCAGCTATGGACTGGCGGGCCGCCGCCAGGCCGCGCGGGTCAGGCGAATAACGCAAAAGGGCCGGCGAGTTTAGCGCGGCACGTATCTGAGCCTCTGGATAGGCCAGCCGGCAGCGGGTGGGATTCGACTCGGTCAGGTCGAGCAGGGGCAGACCCGCAGCCCGGCGGGCGCTCAAACGGCGCGCCAGCTCGTTGGGCTGGAGTTGCCAATCGGTGCGGCGGGCAAAGCTTTTCAACTTCAGTCTCCTCGCTTGGCAGGGCCGCTTGACCTTGGGTTTTTCAGGCGTTAAAGTTAGGCTAGCTAGGCGGACGCCCGTAGCTCAGCTGGATAGAGCAGCGGTTTCCTAAACCGCAGGTCGGAGGTTCGAGTCCTCTCGGGCGTACCAGTAGGGGCAAAGCATTCATAGCTAGAAGCGGAACGTGAATGCTTCGCCCCTACGTTATTTATTTGTAATGCTGCTCGAAGTAGCTGTGTGAGGCTTGCGGATCACCCTTCATCGTATCCTCGCCCGGATGCCAGTTGGCCGGACAGACTTCGCCGGTACGCTTGACCGTTTGGATCGCCTCCAGCAGGCGCAGCGTCTCGTCAATGCTGCGCCCGATGCCCAGGTTATTGATCGTCACCTGCTGCACGATGCCCTCATCGTCTATGATGAATAGGCCGCGCAGTGCTACCCCCTTGTCTGCGATGAGCACATCGTAATCCCGGGCCATCGTCCTCCGGAGGTCCGATAGATGAGGGAAAGGCACCCGGCCTATCCCACCTTCTTTGCGAGGGGTGTTCTGCCAAGCGAGATGCACATATTGGCTGTCCACCGAGACGGCCAGCACCTCGGTATTGAGTCGCTTGAACTCCTGATGACGATCGGCGAAGGCGATGATCTCCGTGGGACAGACGAAGGTGAAATCCATCGGATAAAAGAAGACGATCAGATATTGGCCCCGGTAGTCTGAGAGCTTCACCCGTTGAAACTGACTATCTACTACGGCGTCCAATTCAAAATCGGGCGCCTTTTGACCGACTAGACTCATGGGAACCCCCTTTAATCTGTCAGTTGATCGAGGTGGTCGGCCCAACTAGCGTCTACCACCGCTGGCCGATAAAATAGCACTCCGAAGCATATCTTGCAAGCTGCAGATCCTGAGCACCGCCCATGAAGCTGATCAAGCAAGCCAGAGAGACGATCGAGCGCTACCGGATGCTCCGGCGAGGCGACCGGGTCCTGATCGCCCTCTCCGGCGGAGTTGACTCGCTGAGCCTGCTGGAGGTGCTGAGCGAGTTGCGCGCTGAGCTGGGGCTTTGGCTGGCGATCGCCCATCTCGATCACCAACTGCGACCCGGCTCGGCCCATGATGCGGAGCTCGTGAGGCAGATCGCTCAGCAGCACGGCCTGCCAGCCATCATCGAGGCGCAAAACGTGCCGGAGTATATTAACAGCCGGCACTGCTCGCCGGAGGAGGGCGCCCGCCAGGTGCGCTATCGCTTCTTAGAACGGGCCATGCGGCAACTGGGGGCCAACCGGATCGCCCTGGGCCACAATCGAGACGATCAGGTGGAGACCTTCTTGCTGCGCCTGATCCGCGGCGCCGGCCCGGCGGGGCTGGCCGGGATGCCGCCGGTGCGCGGTCCCTTCATCCGCCCCCTGATCACCTGCTCCCGCGCAGATATCCTGGCCTTCGCTCGGCAGCGTCACCTGTCTTACTGCCAGGATCCCACCAACCGCGAGCTGGGACCCCTGCGCAACCGGGTGCGCCAGCAACTGCTGCCCCTGCTGGCCGGCTATAACCCCCAGATCCGGGAGACGCTCTGGCGCACTCAGCAGCTGCTCGGCCAGCTCGATCGTGATCTGGAAGCGCTGGCCCGACCCTTGCTGGCACGGGCTACTCTGGTCACGCGACCGGGGGAACTGCTCTTGGACAAGCAGGCCTTGGCTGAACAACCGGATAGCCTGAAGCTACAGACGTTGCGCGCTGCCCTGCGGCAGGTCCGAGGCGACCTGCGCGGCATCGAAGCGGTCCATCTGGAAGCGCTGCTCGCCGAGTTCAAGCGGCGGCGCTCCGGCGCCCAGATCGAGCTGCCCGGCGGTTGGCTGGGGGTCAACCGGGGAGCTAAATTCCTGCTGACCCGCGCCGCGCCCAGCGCCCCGGAGCCGCCCGATAGCGGCGAATATTCCTTGCGTGTGCCCGGCGAGACGGTGTTGCCAAGCCTGGGTTGGCGCTTCCGGACGACGCTGGACCGCCTGGACCATTCGGCGGCAGCCCTGCGATTCAGCGAGCCGGAGCGGCGTTTGGAAATCGCTCTGGATTACGCTAAGATTAAAAAACCCCTGGCGGTGCGGCTGCGCCGCCAGGGAGATCGGTTTCACCCCTTGGGAATGCAAGGGACGAAGAAATTGCAGGATTTTTTCGTCGATGAGAAGCTGCCACGGAGCGAGCGGGATCGGACTCCGCTGTTGGTTGATCGCAGCGGGATCGTCTGGGTGGTCGGCTGGCGCCTGGACGAGGCTTACAAACTCGAGGCGACTACCAGACAGGTCCTGCACATCCGGGCTGCGCTCCTGAGCGCTTGAGCTAACTTAAGCTAAGAGGTTCATTATGATGATACTACAGACGATTATCGCTTTTTTTGTCGCGATCAGCTTTCTGGTCTTCATCCACGAGGGAGGACACTTCCTGGTGGCCAAATGGGTCGGCGTTTGGGTCCATCAGTTCGCCATCGGCTTCGGGCCGGCTTTCCTCCGCTGGCGGGGCCGGGAGACCGAATACTCGTTGCGCATCTTCCCTGCGGGCGGCTTCGTGCGCATGGCCGGCGATGAGGAACCGGCCGCCGGAGCCAAGAAAGGCTCTGAGCAAGAGCCGGCAGAAGAGCCAGCAGAGCCCCAGGTGCCTCCGGACCGACTCTTCTCCGCCAAGTCGCCCTGGCAACGCATGGCGATCATCGCCGCCGGGCCGACGATGAATATCATCGGTGCGGTGGTGATGATCATCCTGCTGGCCGGTCTGGCCGGGGTGCCTAGCGTGCAGGTCGCCGGCTTCTCCGAGAACTCGCCCGCGGCGGCCGCAGCGATGCAGCCGGGGGATATAATCGTAGCCATCAACGGGCAGCAGATCTATTTCAGTCAACAGGTCAGCCAATTGATCCAGAGCGCCCAAGGCCGTCCACTGACCATCCAGGTGGCGCGCGGCGCGGAGCGCCGGCAGTTGACGGTCACGCCCTACTGGGACAAGGACCGCGGGCGCTATCTGATTGGCATACTGTTCAACGGCATCCTACTGAACCAGATCGGGCAACTGGCGACCGACGCGCCCTTGGCCCGGCAGGGCTTGCAGCGCGGCGATGTGATCCTCTCGGTCAACGGGCAACCGATTGATGACTGGTTCGAGTTTGCCCAGGGTCTGCGCGTGGCCTTGCAAGCCGGAGCAGCCCAGGCCCACCTGCGACTGCTGCGGGGCTCCCAGCTAGTGAAGCAAAGTTTGGACCTTTCCGCCGGGCCTGCCGATCTGGCTGGCTGGCTGAAGGGCGCCAATCCGGCGCTGATCTCGGTCTATCCCTCGGACAACGTGGTTCAAGAGATAGGTGCCAAATCGTTTCTGGCCCAACAGGGGCTGCAAAAGGGCGATCGCCTGCTGTCGGCCAATGGGGAGCCCTTGCACAACTTTGTAGACCTGATCTATGCCTTCGAGCGCACCGGCCAAACCGGGGGGCGGCTGGCGCTGAAGCTCCAGCGTGCAGGCGGCGAGCGGACGCTCCAGTTTAATATCCCTGACCGCAATCCTCAGGCGATCCTCAAGCTGCTAGGCGGGATGCAGTTGCAGTTGGCGCTGCGCAAACCCTCCGGCCTCTGGCAGAGTCTGGTGGTGGGCTTCCGCGAGACCTGGGACATTCTGGTAACTTTCTATCAGGGGATGCGCTCCATCATCGTGGGTAAGACGCCGGCCAGCAAGGCGCTGAGCGGCCCGGTAGGAATAGCCAATATTCTCGGCAAGAGCCTGCAGCAAGGGCTGGTGAGCTTCCTCTTCCTGATCGCGCTGCTCAGCCTCAATTTGGGCATCATCAACCTGGTGCCCTTTCCGGCACTCGACGGCAGCCGGATTCTCTTCATCTTCTACGAGCTGGTGCGCGGCAAGCCCATCCCGGCGGAGAAGGAAGGGTGGATACATGCGATAGGCTTCTTCGTGCTGATTGGCCTATTGCTGCTGATCACCTATAACGACATTTTGCGCCTGTTGGGCCAGTGAAGCAGAGATCTGGAAATATCGTACAAGTTTAGCGTTCATCAGTCACGGGAATTCAACCTCCAGGGGTGACTGCTGGAGTTGAAGCGGTGGTAGCCTACCGGCGGTGGTAAGCACCTGCATCTTCGAGTTCATTCGGCAGAATGTCAACCAAGATGCCGTTGATGTGATCTACTCTGACGAATGGGGCGGTTACCGGATGCTGAAGCGCTATATGCCTCATAGGATGATCCACCACCGCATCACCTTCGTTGACGGTCCAATCCACACTAACACTATCGAGAGCTTTTGGTCGCTCCTGGAGCGTGGGATTGTTGGGGTGTTTCATCATATCTCTATCAAACATCTTGATCGCTACCTCGCTGAGTTCTCTTGGCGGTTTGATAACCGCAAGGCTGAGGACATTCTCGATGCTATCATGTGCAACGTCGAAAGAAAGCACTCGGGATATGCAGAGCTAATCGCGTGACTTGCTTGCTGCCCTAATACTGATGACGCCGACTAACGCCCCAATGATCAGTTCTACTGCGTTGGTGAGAACGATGATTAGAGTGTTCTGGTTGGGAGTGGGACCCTTCCACCACTCATCCAATATGACAAGAAGGACGACGAGACCAACGGCGAGCCATTGCAGAAATCTAATTACACTCTTAGCTTCTGGGGGAAGTGTCGGCTCGATGTCGGGACTCATATTGCTCTTTTGTATAGACTGTCGCGTGCTCATGATCAATAATGCTCTCAGTATGAGGATACCGGAAAGAATGCCACCATATAAGCCCCATCATTTTCAGCATCTTAGCTATGGATATGAAGGGCCTAGCAATCACGGTATCGCCCTCTTGTCCCCTTGGGGAAGGCTTGGGGATGGGGTTCTGCAAGAGCGTGACCCGTCCATTGTAAGATGGTGGAGACTTTGAGAGTCCAGTCTCAATCTGATCGTATATTCCCATGAATGACGAGGCTTCATAGCAGATCCCCGACAAACTTGGAGAATCCGAAGCTGTGGTTAGTCCATCTCTTAGCAATGCAGTCCCATTTTTCATCTTGGCGGCGGTGCAGGTGGTGGCCCGCTATCCAGCAACCGCTAATGCTCCTCTTGATATTGGTTCCAATAGCTCTGAAGCACATCCATAATCTCTCGCATCGTTTGAACAGACACGTGGATTCGCGCGACACACTTGGCATCCACAGTAACATTGGGGTTCTCTCGAAGTATCTTGCGCTCCTCTGCGGTGCTCGCAAGTGGAGGATACAGCTCGAAGAACGAGAGAATGAAATCGGCATCGCTTGACTGAATAGCAAAATGCGTCGCGTATTTCCCTTCAAGACCATCAGGAAACACGAATTCAATAGGCCTCATCACTTGAACAGCCTTCTTTTTCTGAACAACTTGGGAAGCTGTCCTTTCCTCTGCTGATTCAGCCATCCTAATCACCTATAATTAGTATACTGCAGGCTGCTAGGCGTTGTCAATACGTACAAAGTTATGCCTCCCCTTCATAAACCTGACTAGCCCGACAGACATTCATCACCTCGCGCCTAGCACGCTTGCAATCGGCGCTCCCGTGCGTCAAAAAGAATTTCCAAATCTCTGCTAAAATTGGGGCGTTGACAACTGGCCGGCTCGCGATTATCATAAGGGCAGTTCAGTGGGAGATCGTCTAATGGCAGGACGACGGGTTCTGGTCCCGTTAGTGGGGGTTCGAATCCTCCTCTCCCAGCCAGAGTGATACTGATGACCCAGTTAATCCAAGGAGAAGTCTTCGTCGTCGGTGATGACGTCAACACCGATGAGATCATCCCTGCCCACTACTGTACCACCACCGATTTAGACAGCCTGGGCACCCACGCCCTGGAAGACCTGCACCCGAGCAAAAACCCCTCAGGTGAGCCCTTTCGCCCCGGACGGTATCGGCTGCTGATCGCCGGGGAGAACTTCGGCTGCGGCAGCTCGCGCGAGGTGGCCCCCATCGCCTTGGCCAAGGCTGGCATCGAGGTGATCTTGGCCAAATCGTTCGGCCGGATCTTCTATAATAACGCGATCAATTGGGGCCTAGCCATCTCCCGCGCCCGCCACTTGGTCCCGGACGACGTCCGGACCGGCCAAACGGTCGAGATAGACTTGGATGATGAGACTTTCTGGCAGGATATGGCCCCTCTCCACCGCCAGATCATCCAGGCCGGGGGACTGACCGCCTTTAATAAGCAGGGCAAAGAGATCCATCAGCCCAGCGCCCCGCCGCGCCCCATGACCCTGGCAGAAAAGATCCTGGCCCGAGCGGCCGGGGTCCAGTATGTCCAGCCCGGGATGCTTCTCTCCGCCGAGGTGGATCGGGTGATCACCCATGAGCTGACCCTGCCGGTCGCCGCCGAGCAGCTCTACCAGGCTTACGGAGCAGATTTTCGCGTTAAAGATACGGAGAAAATCCTGTTCGTCGCCGATCACACCCTCCAGATTCCCCTGGTCCGCGACGATTGGGAATCCCAGCAGATGGTGCAAAAAGCCTTGGTCTTCGTCAAGGAGCAAAAGCTGCCCCACGCCTTCCTGCCCCCGGCGCCCTTCATCAGCCAGGGTATTTGTCACGTGCTCTTTCCGGAAAAAGGGCTCATCAGACCGGACACGCTGGTAGTGGGGACCGACTCGCATAGCTGCACCTACGGAGCCTTTGGCTGCTTCGCCTTTGGCATCGGCAACACTGATTTAACCGAGATCATGGTCTCCGGCAAGCTCTTGGTGAACGTGCCGCAGACGGTTCAAGTGGAGCTCAGCGGCCGTCTGCCGCGCGGGGTCTACGCCAAAGATGTAATTTTATATATCCTAAGCGAAGTGGGACAGAACGGTTTTACCAACTCGGTGGTGGAGTTCAGCGGACCGGCCTTGGAGTTCCTCAGCAGCGACGATCGCTCGACCATCGCCAACATGACGGTGGAAGGTGGGGCAAGTTGTGGGATCTTTCCCGTAGGCCGGTTGCGCTCCGACCCCGATGCCGTATATCTGAAAAAGCTTTCCTTCGATCTCGCTGGGCTGGTACCCTACGTGGCCCCGCCCTACAAGCCGGATAACGGGATGCCGCTGAGTGAGCTGGACCATCCGGTGAAGATAGACACGGCCTGGGTGGGTAGCTGCACCGGAGGCAAGCTGGAGGATGTGGCGGCGGCGGCAGCTGTGATGAGCGGCCGGCGAGTTGCATCCGGAGTGCGTTTCATACTCTCGCCGGCGACGATGGGCATCTGGGAGGAGGCCGGCCGCCGGGGCTATTCGCGCGAGCTGCTGGCCGCCGGAGTGCAACTCTTCCCCTCCTCCTGCGGGGCCTGCATCGCCATGGGTCCGGGGGCGCTCAGCGATGAGCAGCAGGTGGGCGTCTTCGCCTCCAATCGCAACTTCAAGGGGCGCGCGGGCAAGGGGCGAGTTTACCTGGCTTCACCGGCCACGGTGGCCGCTTCGGCGATCGCCGGTGAGATCGCTGACCCGCGGCAGTATTTGGCTTAGGGCACCATGCGCCTGGCAATCTATCCCGGCAGTTTCGATCCGATCACCAACGGCCACCTCGACATCATTCGGCGGGCCCAGCGGCTCTTCGACCGGCTGATCGTGGCGGTGATGGCCAACCCCAGCAAGCATCCTCTCTTTACGCTGGAGGAGCGTCGCCGGTTGGTGGAGCGCTCGCTCCAAGAGAGGAACATACACGAGGTGGAGGTGATCGCCCGCGACTGTCTGCTAATTGGCCTGGCGCGGGAGCTGGGAGCGGCGGCGATCATCCGCGGCCTGCGCATCACCTCTGACTTCGAGAACGAGTTCCAGACGGCGCTGACCAACCGGGATTTGGACTCGAGCATCGAGAGCGTCTATCTGATGACCAACCGGGATTATTCATTCATCAGCTCCAGCATCGTCAAGGAGGTTAAGCGCTACGGCGCAGAGGTCTCGCGCTTCGTGCCGCAGGTCGTCGAGCGGGCGCTGGGAGAGAAGTTCCAAAAAGTTTAATAGAGCGTTTCCTCTCCCAGGTAGATCAGCTAACCGGTGCTATTACCAGCGCAGCACGACCGCCCCATAGGTCACTCCGGCGCCAAAGGCGTTGAGTACAATCAGGTCCCCCGGCTTGATCCGCCCGTCGGCGACGGCCTCGCTGAGCGCCAGTGGGATCGAAGCGGTGGAGGTGTTGGCGTAGCGGTCAATGTTGACGATGATTTTGGCCATCGGGAGGCCATAGCGCTTGGCAAAGGCTTTGATGATGCGCAAGTTAGCCTGATGCGGTACCACCCAGTCCACTTCATCTTTGGAGCAGCCGGCGGCCGCCAATGCTTGGGTGGTGCTCTGCTCCATCATCTCTACCGCACTTTTGAAGACCCCTCCGCCGCTCATCTTGAGATAGTGCATGCCCTTGGCCAGGGTCTCCGGGCTGGCGGGATATTTGATGCCCCCACCGGGCATGTGCAGCAGATCCCATTTGGAGCTGTCGGCCGCCAGTGCAGAGGCTAAGATCCCACGTCCCTCCGGCATGAGCTCCACCACCGCTGCACCGGCGGCGTCGCCGAACAGCACGCAAGTAGAGCGATCGCTCCAGTCGGTAAAGCGCGAGAGCGCCTCGAGACCCACGACCAGCACTCGGCGGTACTGGCCGGCGGAGATCAGCCCGGCAGCCACGCTGAGAGCGTAGATGAAGCCGGTGCAACCGGCGATCAGATCGAAGAAGGGCACCTTGCGCTCCATTTGTAACCCCTGGCAGATAAAAGCAGAAGAGCCGGGCACCGGCATCTCCGCCAAGTTGGTCGCGGTGATCAGCAGCTCGATCTCTTCCAGGCCGACTCCGGCCCGAGCGATGGCCTGCCGAGCCGCTCCCACACCCAACTGGGCCGGGTCCTCATCTTTTCTGAGAATATGGCGCTCATGGATGCCGGTGCGGCTGACGATCCATTGGTCGGTGGTAGCTACCCGCTTTTCCAGATCGGCATTGGTCAGGACCAGCTCCGGGACGGCCGCGCCGATGCCGGCTATGCCGGGACGCAGTGAGGGAGCAGCACGGCTCACGAAGGGAGCTCCTCGCTGAGGGCTAGGCCCGCCGCCGAGCTTGGTGCGCCGAGGCCGCGCTCGATCTTGGCGATCAGCTCTGAACGAACCGAGTTGGCCGCCACGCCGATGGCGCTGCGAATCGCCTCGGCATCGGAGTTGCCATGGGCGATGATCACCACGCCGCGCACTCCCAAAAGCGGCGCGCCGCCGAAGCGGGCCGCGCTCAAGGAACGGCGGAAGTTTTTTAGAGCCGGCACCAGGATGAAAGCCCCCAGCCGGGCGAAGAAGTCGTGGCTGATGGCCTGTTTGAGGAACTTGACCGTGGCCGCCGCGCCGCCTTCATAGGCTTTGAGCAGCACGTTGCCCACGAAGCCGTCGCAGACCACCACGTCCACCGCGCCTTCCAGTATCTGGTGACCCTCCACGTTGCCGGCGAAGTTGCCCAATTGCTCCAATAAGAAAAATGTCTTGAGCGCCAGGACATTGCCCTTGCGACGCTCGGAGCCGATGTTGAGCAGCCCCACCTTGGGCTGGGCCACTCCCAGGATCTGACGGGCGTAGACGCAGCCCATCAGGGCGAACTGCCGCAGGTTCTCCGGGGCGCAGTCCACGTTGGCACCCACGTCGATCACCAGCACCTTCTTGCCCGTGATCGTGGGGATGATCGCCCCGATGCCCGGCCGGTCAATGCCCTTGATCCGCCCCAGCTTGAGCAGGGCTGCGGCCATCACCGCCCCGGTGTTGGCCGGGCTGACGAAGGCCTGGGCCTCGCCGTGGCGCAGGTACTCGATACCTCGCACCAGCGAGCTCTCCGGTTTGTGGCGCACCGCTTCAATAGGCGAGTCGGCCATAGTGATGATTTGCGGTGCGTGAATGATGATATGGCGTTGCTTGGCCCGCAGGTGCCGTTGCTTGGCTCGCCGGCTTATCTCGCCCTCGATCAGGGCCCGATCGCCGGCGAAGATGACCTCCAGGCCCAGCCCTTCGGCGGCCTGGAGCCCACCGGCAATCAACTCGCTGGCCGGCCGATC
Organism: uncultured bacterium; assembly: GCA_913053845.1. Classification (GTDB taxonomy): domain Bacteria; phylum Bipolaricaulota; class Bipolaricaulia; order RBG-16-55-9; family DRJF01; genus DRJF01. Next base: position 20,910 of record CAJXGD010000006.1, read on the forward strand.
GCCGCCCTGCACATCCAGGATGATTCTCATTTTTTCCACTGAGGGTCACCTCTTGAACCCCTGCTGCTGGTGCCGAGGGGGGGACTCGAACCCCCACGAGCGCTTGCCCACACGCCCCTCAAGCGTGCGCGTCTGCCTATTCCGCCACCTCGGCCCATCGCTGGGGCCGGCAAGGACAATTGAGCAATCAGCCGGCCGTTTTTATCTTAGTCGCACCTCCTTCACCTGTCAAGGCAGGGTGATGATTGAAAGCACTTCCTCATCAGATAAGCGTCCTCCCCCTGCTGATAATAGTAGCGAGGCAAGCGGGCGACGATCTGAAAGCCGAAGTTGCGGTAGAGCCGGAGTGCCGCCTCGTTGTTCACCCGCACCTCCAACTCCACGCAGCCGGCCCGGCGCTGCCGCAAATATGCCAGCCCCGTGCGCAGCAACACCCCCGCGATGCCCCGCCGCCGATAGCGGGGAGCGACCGCCAGGTTCAGCACGTGGCCATAGGGCTCTGCCCGCTTGCCCGCTCGACCTAGCCAACTTTGCAGTTGCTGCCGGAGCTGCTCCCAGGGACGGGGAGGCCGAAGACCGATGATGATATACCCCCGGATGACCTGGGCCTCCTCGTAGACGAAGAAGCTGCCTTGCTCCAAGCGGCGTCCGAGCAACTCCGCCGGCCAAGGTTGGGCGAAGCAAGCGGCCTCAATGGCCAAGATTGCCTCTAGGTCTTGCTCGTCTCCGTAGCGGATATGCTTCGTCTGCGGCCGCTGGCCCGGATGCCCCATAGGGTTCTCGATACCGCTGCTGCGCATCTTGCGATTATAACTTGGAGATGAGTTTGACCCAACTCTTGACCTTTTGCCACGCTTATGCTATGATAGCTTACCTTGCCTATGGAGATCAAAGTCGTCGAGAGACATAGAGAATGGGGCGCTGAGCTACGGGATTATGCTATCGCTAAGGTGCAACATTTGAGCCACTACTACGACGGGATCATCAACGTGGACATCGTCTTCGATCTCGAAGGTGAGCGGCAGAGTTGCGAGTTGATAGCTAACTTGGCCCGTAAGAAGATCATCAAGGCCCACGAGGAAGCGGACGAGATTTACGCTGCCATTGACGGCGCGACGGCCAAGCTCAAACGCCAGTTGCGGCGCTATAAGGGTCGGCTGCGCGAGAACAAGCGCGGCCGAGGCCCGGTGGCGCTGACCGCAGAGCTGGGGCCGGAAGATGGGGTCACTGAGGTGGCGCCGCGCATCCTGCGCACTCCCTTGAGCTTGAGCAAACCGATGACCCCCGAAGAGGCCATCCTCAAGCTGGACTCTTCCCCACGGGCCTTCCTACTCTTCCTGGACGCCGAGCGTCAAAAACTCAGCGTGCTCTGGCGCGTGGACGACGAGCACTATGAGTTGATCGAACCGGAATATTAGCCTTAGGGAGGGATGGAATGAGCAAGGCGGTTGCTCTCATTTCCGGCAGCTTGGCCAGTTTGGTGGCCGCCCGGCTGGTGCTGAATGAGCCGGAGGTTTCCGCGGTCAAACTACTGCATTTCCGTTCTCCCTTCTTCCGCGATTACGAGCAGAGCAAAGATCTGGCCCGACGCTTTTTCCGCGATTCTTTCCGCAGTCAGAGCGTCAAGAAAGACTTCAAAGAGCTGACCAATATCCCCGAGCAGGGCAGTTATACCATCAAGCATTGTTGCACCGGCTGCCGGCAACTGATGCTGCGTAAGGCCTGGCGTCATATGAAAAAAGTCGGGGCCGACTTTATCGTCAGCGGTGAGATCGTGGGCATGCGTGGCCTGGAGACCGCCGATATCACCCAACTAACCGAGCAAGTCGGCCTGGCAGAACGGGTGATTCGCCCCCTCTCGGCGCAGTACTTGCCACCGACGCTGCCCGAGCGACAGGGCTGGGTCGATCGGGCTCACCTGTTGGACCTCACCGCCGAGGATCGGCAGTCCCGCCTGCCGCAGCTGGCCCGGCAGCTGGGCATAGATTGCCAAGGCTTCCCGGCGGAGCAACGCTGCAAATTGACCCATCCTCATTTCGGCAAACGGCTAGAAGACCTGCTGAAAGAAGAGTGTTTTACCATGAATACTCTGGAGCTCCTGGAGTTCCCCCGTTATTATAAGCGACCTCCCGATGTCAAGATCGTCTTGGGCTGTGATGACGAGGAGAAGCGTCGCTTGCAGAACTTCTTTCTCCCCGAGGACCTGCGGCTCTACGTGCCGGCCCATCGCGGCCCGATGGCGCTGGTGCGCGCCAACTGGAAGTCCAAGAGCGAACCGGAGATCGTGGAGATCATCGAGCTAGCCGCGCGGATCACCGTTACTTATAGCCAGGCGAGCCACGCGCAGCGCATCCAGACCAACTATCGCTTCGAGAACTCCCAGCAGACCCATCGCATCAACGTCTCCCCCTTCCGCTCGGAAAGCGAGTTGGAGCAACACTGCTCCAAGCCCGATTGCTGAGCCGGCGCAGCCTGGTTCTGCGAGACTAAAGATGACCACCCATGCAGCCGAGGAGCAACTGGTCCAGGCGATCCTTGCCCCCCTGAACGAGGCGCAGCGGGCGGCGGTCACCTACCTCGAAGGGCCCCTGCTGGTGCTGGCCGGACCCGGCTCAGGCAAGACCAAAGTGATCACCCACCGCATTGCCTATCTGCTACGCTCCACCGGCGTTGCTCCAGAGCAGATCCTGGGAGTGACCTTCACCAATAAGGCGGCCGAGGAGATGCGCACCCGCCTTCGCCCGCTGCTGGACACCGGTAGCCCGCTGCCCTGGATTCGGACTTTTCACGCCAGCGGCGCCCGGATTTTAAGGGCGCACATCGGAAAATTATCGCCTAAGTACAACTCGAACTTTACTATTCTCGATCAGGCCGATCAGCGTGAGGCGCTAAGCCGGACGATCAAAGCGCTGGATCTGTCCAGCGAAGAGGTCAAGCCGGCTATACTGGCCGGGCTGATCAACCGCGCCAAGGACGAATTGATCGGTCCGGAGGAGTTTCGCGTCAGGCGCGCCGAGCAACTGGCCCCTTTCACCCTGGACATCGCCGCGCGGGTCTATCAAAAATATCAGCGCCTACTCGAAGAGAGCAATGCGCTGGACTTCGCCGACCTGATTCGCCTGACGGTGAAGCTTTTCCAGACTGACCTGCAGCTCTTGGCCCGCTACCGGGAGCAGTTTCGCTATCTGTTGGTGGACGAATATCAGGATATCAATCAGGGGCAATATCTGCTGGTGCGCCTGCTGGCCGAGCGTGACGAGAACCTCTGCGTGGTGGGCGATGAGGATCAGGCCATCTTCAGTTGGCGCGGCTCCGATCCGGCCTATATCCTGCGCTTCAAGCGTGACTTTCCCCGCACCCGCCAGATCGAGCTGGTGCAACACTACCGCTGGCCACAAGGGCAGCGCATCCTGCGCGCCGCCTCCCGCTTGATCGAGCATAACCACGGTCGGGTCAAGGGTGTGCGCCGCGAGGAGAGCTTCGGGCGTTTGGGCCTGCCGATCCGGCTCTATCCTGCCAGAGATGAGCGGGATGAGGCCGAGTTCGTGGCCCGTCAGATCGAGCACCTCTGGCGCAGCGAGGGCACGGAGTTGGGGCAGATCGCCGTGCTCTACCGGGTGAATACCCTCTCGCGCGTGCTGGAAGAGGCGCTGATCCGCTGGGGTATTCCCTATGAGGTGGTGCGCGGCCTGCGCTTCTACGAGCGCCTGGAGATCAAAGACCTGCTGGCCTACCTGCGCCTGCTGGTCAACCCCGCCGATGATATTAGCCTGCTGCGGGTGATCAATCGCCCCCGCCGGGGGATCGGCCGGCAAACTATCCAAGCGTTGCAACGTTGCGCGGTCCAGCACGGGATCGGCCTGCTGGAGGGCCTGCGGCTCTTGGTCGGCCAACCGGAGGCCGCGGGGCTCAAGGCCGGCCCGCAGAAGCGGTTGGCCGCTTTTCTGGACTTGATCGGCGGGCTGCAACAGCTCGCCCGGCAGGCCTCTCCCGCGGAGCTGGCTCAGGCGGTGTTGGAGCGCAGCGGCTACTGGCGCGAGTTGGGCGACCGTTCCGCCGAGGCGGAGGAGCGGCGGGGTAACCTGCGGGAGTTTCTGGCCCAGTTGCAGGACTACCAGCAGCGCCGGGAGGGGGAGGCTAGCCTGCGTGACCTGCTAGAAGAGATCGCCCTGGTCTCCGAGAGCGACCATGAGGCCGGCGAGTCGGGGCAGGCGCTGCTGATGACCCTGCATGCTTCCAAGGGCCTGGAGTTCGAGCAGGTCTTCATTATCGGCCTGGAGGAGAACCTGCTGCCGCACGCCCGCTCGCTGGCCGAGGGCACGATAGAGGAGGAGCGACGACTCTGCTACGTGGGGATGACCCGCGCCCGGATGGGGTTGACGCTCAGCTACGCCAATCAGCGCTCGCTCTATGGCCAGGTGCTGCTGGGCGGCCACTCCCGCTTTCTGGAGGAGCTGCCGCCGGAGGACCTGGAGATCCTCAGCGCCTAGGTGCTGCTTCATTGCTCTACGGCTCCCCTTCCGCTATAATCCAAAGCATCTTGAGAGTGAGTAGCGCTCCATCGCTATGGCAGACGTGCAAATGACCCTGATCGAGCATCTCGACGATCTACGCAGTCGACTCATTCGTGCCATCGTGGTCATCGCTCTTTTGGCGGTAGGCGCCTACATCTTTCGCAACGAGATCATGGCCGTGCTCACCAGGCCGCTCGGTCTGGGACCGTTGCTCCCAACTGTCGAGCTGACCCAGTTGATGAGCAAGATTCGCCAAATGTTGGCCGGTACGACCTGCAATGGGCAGCCCTGCTTCACCCAGCCGGAGATCCAGGCGCTGATTCAGGTCTCGCGGCGGTCATTTAGCGCCGCAACCGGCCTGATCTTCATCCATCCTGCCGAGGCCTTCTTCGGATATATCAAGCTCTCGCTCTATACCAGTGTGCTGGTCGGCGCGCCCTTCTGGCTCTATCAGCTGTGGAAGTTCGTCGTCCCCGCCCTCTATGCCAAGGAGAAGCGCTATGCCTTCGGCGCCGTGATCTCCGGCAGCGCGCTCTTCTATGGTGGCGCGGCCTTCTGTTACTTCGTCGTCTTGCCGGTCGCGCTTCGCTTCTTGATCTCGGTTGGCCAACCTTATCTGGAGCCGACCTTCACCTTGAACAACTATATCTCGTTTACCATGCTCTTCCTGATCGGCTTTGGCGCCAGTTTCGAGTTGCCCTTGAGCATGTTCGTCATAGTCAAGCTGGGGTTGGTGCAACGGCAGACGCTGTTTAGCAAGTGGCGCTATGCGATCGCAGGCGCCTTTCTGCTGGCCACCATGCTGCCCTCACCCGACATTTTCAGCCAGGTGGCGATGGGCAGCGCTTTGACGGTATTATATCTCCTGGGCCTCTTAGTGACCCGCTTCGCGGTCGGGCCGGAAGCCGGAGAGCTCACCGAAGGCGGCGCGGCGGATAGCCCAGAGAACTAAATCAATCAGGAGGAATTGTCTGTGGGCGTCAACGAATTGGGACGAGGAAAGACGATCGAATGGCAAGGTGAGCTCTATTTTATCGAAGCCTATTCGCACATGAAGAAGGCCAAGGGTCGGCCGGTGGCCCAGACCAAGCTGCGCCATCTCGCGAGCGGCCGGGTGCTCTTCCACAACTTTACCGGTGCCGAGCCGCTCAAGATCGTGCGTTTGGAAGAACGGCTGTTGCAGTTCCTCTATCGTGCCGGTGAGCAGTTTCACTTCATGGACCGGCAAAGTTACGATCAGTTTGCACTCAGTCGCCCGGAGCTGCACGGCGTGGAGAACTATCTGCCTGAAAACATGGAATTGACCGGGCTTTATTATCAAAACCGGCTGCTTAAGCTGGAGCCGCCCTTACAGGTGGAGCTGAAGGTGACCCAGACCGAGCCTGGCGCGCGGGGGGACACGGTGAGCGGTGGGGAGAAGCCGGCCGTCTTGGAAACCGGTCTGGAGCTGCGGGTCCCGCTCTTCATCCGGCAAGGAGATTACATCTTGGTGGATACGCGCAGCGGAGCGTATCTCTCCCGGGTAGTCGGCCGCTCGGCCGACTAAGACCAGCGAAAGGAGCCGATGCAGATGACCGAAATGCAGGATGTACAACCGTTACCGGTGGCAGGAGGTCAGATGAGCATTACTGAGCAGGTGATCGCCTCGATTGCCGGGATTGCGGCCACGCAGGTGGAGGGGCTGGCCGGGATGCGGGGGGGCATGACCGATGACCTGGTGGCCATCTTGGGCGAAGATCGTCAGCGCAAGGGGGTGTTAACCCAGCGAGGGGACGGCTCGGTGCAGTTGGCACTGAATGTCGTCGTGCAGTATGGCTACCCCATCCACGAGGTGGCCCGCCAGCTCCAAGCCAGGGTCAAGACCGAGGTGGAGGAGATGACCGGCCTGACGGTCAGCGCGGTGGATGTCTACGTGCAAGACCTGCAATTGCCGCCGGGAGAAGAGCTCAAGTGAGCCGCTGGAACGCGCTGCTGCGCGGTGGGGGCTATTTGATATCGCTGTTATATCTGCTGCTCATCGCCGCGGGTCTGCTCGGCCTGCGCTTCGGGGCGATCAGCCCGGCCGAGCTGCTGGCCCTCCTGCAGCGCCGCTGGGGTGTACTGGCGCTCTATATTTTGGCCGCTCTGGCGCTGGTGGGGGCAATATACTGCGCGCTGCGCTTCATCGGGCTCTATCGCCAGCGACGGCGGCTGATCGAATACCAGAGCACCCGGGGGCTGATCCAGATAGCTCCGCTGGCCCTGCGCGACTTCGCCCAGCAGTTTTTGGAGCGCGAGTTAGGTTTGACCCGCTGCCGGGTGCAACTGGAGCAGAGTGCCCAGGGCGGCCTGCGGCTGCGGGTCCAGGCTCAACTGCCGGCCTCCGGCAACCTGATGGAGCTGGGCGAGCAGATTCAAGCGCGGCTCAAGGAGCGGGTCGAGCAGCAGATCGGCATCACGGTGGACGAGGTGGCGGTCTTCGCCCCGCGCATCGGAGCGCCGGCGACCCAGGCCGAGTCCGAAGCTGTCCCGGCTGAACCAGGTGCTGACCTATCGGAGATAGCGGCACCTCCAGCCCCGAAGGGTGAAGATCAGCCGGAGGAAAATCAGGAGGAAACAGAGCGTGATTAAACTCTCTCCGGCGGTGCTAGGCGGCCTGATCGCGATGGCATTGGGGCTGGTGGGCCTATTCCTCGGCTGGGGCAAGCTGTTCATCTTGCTGGCTCTGGGACTGCTGGGTTATGGCGTGGGCAAGCTGCTCGAATCGGGCGAGCTGCGCGATAAACTGCGCGAGATCTTCTCGCTGTTCCGCTAGCATGCTCAGCCGGCGCCGGGCGCGCGAAGCCATCTTGAAAATACTCTTTCAGCAGGATTTCCGACCACTGGATTATCGAGAACTGCTGGCCGGTCGCAATCTGGATGACTACGTGCCTCAAGTCTTAGCCGGGATCACCGAGCATCGCGGTGAGCTGGATGCGCTGATCGTGGCCCATACGCGGGGTTGGCGGCTGGAGCGGCTGCATAGCGTGGACCGCAATCTGCTGCGCTTGGCCATCTATGAGCTGCGCTATCGTCCTGATGTGCCGCCGCAGGTGGTGATCGACGAGGCGGTCGAGCTGGCCAAGAAGTACGGGGGGGAGCATTCCGGCAGCTTCGTCAATGGGATGCTGGACCGCATCTGGAAGGAAATACCCTCCGGCTGAGCGACCGTTGTCCCTTGAGCCTCAGACAAAGCGGCTAGGCGGCTCCGACAGGCTTCCTTGGGCCGGGGCAGGCCCTAGCCTACTCTGAGCTTAATAGTCATCTATCAGCCAAGCATGAGCCAGGGAGGGTGCATGAAGTTAATGAAACATACTATGAGACTGCTAAAGCTAGGGAGAAAGGCGAGCTTGACGCTGGGGCTAGGTCTGCTGGCTGTGGTGCTGGCCGGTTGTGCGGCCTTCTTCGCTCAGGCGCCGATCGCGATCATCTCGGCCACACCGACCAGCGGTGAAGCCCCTCTATTGGTCGGTTTTGACGGCTCCGGCTCCTTCGACCCCAATACCAACGGGGTGCTCACCAAATACCAATGGGATTTCGGTGATGGCAGCGCCCTGGCCCTGGGAGTGACTCAGAGCCACTCTTATAAAGCCAATGGGACCTTCATCGCCACCCTCAAAGTGACCAATAATTTCGGGAAAGTTGGGGTTGATCTGCTGCCGCTCACCGTAGGCAAGCCGAGCATCTTCTTCAGCAGTGATCGCGGCGGGAACTACAACATCTTTCGCATGGATACCAACGGGGGCAACCAAGCTCAGGTTACCAACTACGCTTCAAGAGACGCCCTCTGGCCGGCTCTGCTGCCCAATACGCGCGACCGCCTGGCCTACTCCCACGAGGTGCAAAACCCTGATCTTACCACTCGTTTCCAGCTCTTCACCTCCCAGGTTGATGGCACCTTGCCGGCCCAACTCACGACCCAATCGAGCTCCAACAGCATTCAACCCTCCTGGTCACCCAATGGGAGCAAGATCGCCTTCGCCTCCGACCGGGACAAGGCCAGTTGCGGCTGCTGGGGGATTTATCTCATGAACTCCGACGGCACAGGAACGGTGACCCTACGGGTGCAATCGGGGAGCAACAACTTCGCCCCGGCCATCTCGCCCGATGGGAAGAAGATCGCCTTCGCTTCCAACAGCTCCGGCAATTATGAGATATATACCATGGATTTGGATGGCACGGGCGTGGTCAACATCACTAATAATACGCACAATGACGGTGGACCGCAGCTCACCGACTCCGACGGCCTGCCGGGCGCTCCCTCGGCGGTGCCCTTCTCCGGGCCGAGTTGGTCCCCCGATGGCACCCAGATCGCCTTCACTTCCAATCGCGACGGACCGGACCTGGACGTCTTCATCATGAACGCCGACGGCACTAACGTCATTCAACTGACCTCGAGCAGCGCGGACGATTACGATCCCTTCTGGCTACCCGGCGGCGGCGAGGTGGCCTTCGTCTCCACCCTCTCCGGCGGCTCGCCGCAGCTCTGGAAGATCAACACTACTAGCCATGCTCAGGTGCAATTGACCTCAACCGGCACCAATCTCAACGCTGCCGGTGCGAAGAATCCGTAGACGGGCGTGAAGGCTTATCAGGTAGGGGCACGGCATGCCGTGCCCCTACGGTCATGATCCAGAGCCCGGCCACGCCCAGCAACCCCAGCGCCAGATAGATGAACCAATCGCCGTAACGCACATAGGGTGTCAAGTCAGCCCTCAACTGCACCTGGCCGCGCAACAGAGCGGCCTGAGCGACCGCACTACGCCTCACGATGCGCCCACGCGGGCCGACGATGGCTGAGAGGCCGGTATTGGCGGCCTGAAGAAAATAGCGATCGGTCTCAATGGCCCGGTAGACCCCGAAAGCCAAATGCTGCGGCAAGGCCCAGCTGCGCTTGAACCAGGCATCGTTGGTGATGGTCACCAGCAGGCCGGCACCGCGGCGCACCAGCGCTCGGCCGATGCGGGGAAAGATTGACTCGAAGCAAATGTCCACCCCCAGGCGTCCCCAGGGGGCCTCCAGGGGGCGAAAGCCGGCACCGCGCTTCAGCTCACCCAATCGCCCGATGGGTAGCCAGCGAGAAAAACCCAGCCGGTTGAACAGGCCGATTCCCGGAAAGTACTCGGTGCTAAAGGGCACCAGTTGCACTTTATCGTAAGTTCCCAGCAGCGTACCCCCGGAGGAGAGCAACGCGGCGGTATTATAAAATCCTGTGGGCCTGGCATCTATCGTCCCCAGCAGCAGGGCAGTGCGCCGCTCGCGAGCGTAGCGCTCGAAGTAACCCAAGATCAGCCGGTCATGCAGCACGTAAGTAGGCAGAATAGACTCCGGCAAGATGACCAGATCGGTTGACCCTACTGGGATTCGCGCCAGCAATTTCTGATATTGCGCCAAGAAATCGCTCAAGTAGGCCCGGTCGCCCCGCAGGCGCTGGGGGATGTTCGGCTGGATCAGCGCCACCCGCAGCGCCGGCTCCTGGGACAAGGGCCGGCCGAGGCGCGCGGCTCCCCAGCCCCAGACCAGGCCCAGCACGATCAGGGCCAGCGCCGGATAGCGCCAGCGGTGCCGGCTCAAGCCCAGATAGAGCAGATAATTTATTAGCAATATCAAGAAGGAGATGATCCAGATGCCACCGAGCGCCGCGGCCTGAATCAGCGGCAGCTCCCGGTAGGTCGCTTGGGCCAGTTGGCCCCAGGTGAAGCCGAAAGGCCCCAGGGCGCGCAGGAACTCCAGTAGAGTCCAGAGGGCCGGTGCGATTAAGACCATCGCCCAAACGGGCAATCTCCGGTTAAACCAAGCATAAAAACTGCCGAAGGCACCCCAATAGAGGGCCAGATAGCCCACCAGCAGGAGATAGCCGGGGATGATCAGCAGGCCAGCCCAGTCCCAGAGGGTGTAGAGCCAGTATAGTAAGAAGGCGAAGAAGCAGGCTCCGGCGACGGCACCCAACTGAAGGCCGCGCCGCGGCCTCTGGCCCTGCAGGGCGAAGCAAAGCGGGACAAGCGCGACCCAGCTTAAGAAACCCAGCCCTGGGCCGGGCATGCTCAGCGCACCCAGCACCCCGGAGAGACCGGCCAACAGCCAGGGCAGCACACTCATGCTGAAGGTCGCGGCTCTTCGGCCCGGTGGGGCGCTCGGCCGTGTGAGGGGGTCCTCAACGCTCATGCGCCCATGCTAGCGCAGCCGGGCCGGCGCAAGCAAGCAGGTGGGCTCTAACTCTGCCGGCTCAGCCAGATAATGCGCCGCAGCACTTCTAAGTGGTTGAGCAGAGCCAGGGTTACTAGGGTGAAAAACGGCAAATTGAGCAACGCGCCCAAGGAGAGCAGCAACAGGCGCAGGTCGCGACCCAATCTCAAGGGCCGTCGGCCTTGCTCTAGGCGTTTCTTGAGGAATTGATCGTACTTATCGGCCGTATAACTGTTGAGCAGCACCCCAGAGAGAGCGGCCAGCGCCCAGAGCCAGCTAGCGGCCGATGGTGCAATCAGCCAGAGATGATAGCTCAGGCCGCCGATGAGCAGGCCATCGGCGTAGCGGTCGAGCACCGCATCCAACCAGCCGCCGAACTCGCTGGCCTGGAACTTGAGCCGAGCGATCTCGCCGTCGCAGCCGTCGCTGATCGAGGCTATCTGGGCCAAGAGGCCGCCAGCGGCCAAGGCGGCGTAGCCCGGTAGGGCCATGAGCAGCGCACCCAACAGGGCCAGCCCGAAGGAGAGCAGCGAAAGATGATTGGGCCGCAGTCGTCTAGATCGAACCAGCCAGCGGCTCAGTTGCAGGGAGAACGGTCGATTGAGATAACGGGAGACCGGCCCATCGGTCGGCTTCTTGAGTTGATCCAGCAGCGCGGCTTCGGCGGCGCGCAAGGCCTGAGGCGTGTCCACATCGAGCCAGAAGCGGCCCTTGACCTCCAGGGCCTTGGCGCGTCCGGCCTGGGCCAAGCGTCGCACGCCGGCCGAGAGCGATCCATCCTCCGGCAGCGTTGCAGCCAGCGCCGGGAATATCCGGGGCGAACAGAGGAAGATGCCAGTATCAAAAGCATCATAGCTCGGCAACTCCTTGCCGATATCAACGATGCGGTCGCCCTGGAGTCGCACCTTGGTCGCGTCGTCCAGGTCGCAGTATCCTGCCGGCGCGCGGTCCACCGCCAGCAGCAGGTCCGCGCCGTCGAGCGAAGCGGCCTCGAGCTCGGTGATAATCTGGGGATCGAAGAGATGATCGCCCATCAGCAACAAGAAAGGCTCTTCCAGCAGGTCTTGGGCGGCCAAGACGGAGCTGCCGTTGCCCTGCTGCCAGTGGGGGTTTGCCAGATAATGCAGTTGCACGCCCCAGCGCCGGCCATCCCCCAAGGCCTGCCGGAGCCCGGCACCCTGGTAACCGGTGACCAGGTAGAAGTCACGCAGACCCGCTTGCCTGGCCGTGCGGATCACTCGCTCGATCAGCGGCAGGCCCAGCAGGCGGGCCAGCGGTTTGCTCTGTGCTTTAGCCCGCAACCTCCGCCCGGCCCCAGCGGCTAGGACCAAGCACTTCGTCGCTCTCTTCATCGGCCAGTTCTCCCATGATGAAGCGCTCGACCAGCTCCTTGGCCCGGTGGTCCGGCAACTGGAGTGGCGGGTGCTTCATGAAATAGGCTGCAGGTCCCTCGAGGGCACCACCGATCCCCCGCTCCAGGGCCAGCTTGATCACCCGGATGGCGTCGATGACGATGCCCGCCGAGTTGGGCGAATCCTCCACGCTGAGCCGCAGCTCCAGGTTCATGGGGACGTCGCCGAAGAGCCGCCCTTCCATGCGGATGAAGGCGATCTTATTGTCCTTCTGCCACGGCACGTAGTCGCTGGGGCCGATGTGAATATCCTCGGCCGGCAGCTGCTGGGCCAGGACCGATTGCACCGCCTCGGTCTTGGAGATCTTCTTCGACTGCAGGCGCTGGCGGTCGAGCATATTGAGGAAATCGGTGTTTCCTCCGGTATTGAGCTGATAGGTACGGTCGAGCTGCACCCCGCGATCGGCGAAGAGCTGACCGAGCAGCCGGTGGGTGATGGTCGCCCCCAGCTGGGACTTGACGTCGTCACCGATGATCGGCAGACCGACTTGGCGGAAGCGTGCCTCCCAGGCGGGGTCGGAGGCGATGAAGACCGGCATGCAGTTGATGAAGGCCACCCCAGCTTTCAGGGCGCATTCGGCGTAGAAGCGCACGGCCTTCTCCGAGCCCACCGGCAGGTAGTTCACCAAGATCTCGGCGCCGGAGCGCCGCAGCTCCCGGACGATCTGGGCCTGGCCGGGTTCCGGCTCGTCGGCCGGCAAGAAAGTTCGTGAGTCGTCATAGTCAGCCATGTGCGGAGAGACCCCGTCGAGCACCTGTCCCATCCGCACCGTCACCCCGCTGGGGGGAAGATCAGGAGAAAAAACAGTAGTACAATTGGGCGGCGCAAAGACAGCTTCGCTCAGGTCCCGACCGACCTTGCGCGCGTCTATGTCGAAGGCGGCCAGCACCTCGATATCCGAGGGCAGATAGCCACCCAACTCCCAATGCATCAGGCCGATGGCCCCTTCGGGGTTCTTGTGGCGATAGTAATGGATGCCTTGGACTAAGGCACTGGCACAGTTGCCCACACCACAGAGGGCAATCTTGATCTTATCCATTGATCTTCTCCTTTCGTCATTTGAGCAACACAAATCTCCCCAGACACATTCCCTAGCGTCTGGGTATGCACCCAGCTTCCCGCGCGACCGTCTAAGGTTCAGGTGGTTGTGAGATTAACCAGAATGACACGGCCTAACTTCACTATAATACCTTGGCAGGAGCGTGTCAAGCCTGCCAAGCTGTCGTTGGGGAGCCGGGCGATCTACAAGCTGGTCAAGCACCTATTGGGCGAGCAGCGCTATGAGGGCAACCTCGCACAGCAATCCCTCAAGGGTAGGCCCATGCTTGACGGTTAATCATGACTTGCTATAATGACGCCGAGCGGCTTTCCGTGGACCCTGCCATGCGGCACGTGGTGGGCGGCAGGGCCAAGGAGCGGAATGGCGGAAAATTGGCGATAAAGCGCACTAAAACACAGGGAAACTATTAGGTAGCCACACTCTGAGATATTTAGTCAGGGGGTTAATCCTATGCAATACGGCTTTAAAAAACAAAAAAGTGATCCTGAAACTGGGAACACCTCAATGAATATCCGTCGCCTTGTACTTGATGTGGACAAAAGCTTTTCTCTCCCCTCGCTTCTGGACATCGCCAGGAGTATAGACACGGTCGCCGGGGTAGAGGCCTTTAATATCACGGTTGAGGAGATAGATATGGAGACGGTGGGCACCGTCATAACGGTCGAGGGCAACAACATCGATTATGCCGGTCTGGTAAAGGCCATCGATGCAACTGGCGCGGTAGTGCATTCAGTTGATGAACTGGTAATTGGAAGTCACATGGTCGAATTTGTCAGGCGCCATCGGTGAGAAACTACCTCTTATTCCCCCTGTCAGTCGGGCTCGCGGACGGAATCATTACTGCGCTGATACTTACGGCGGGAGAGATCCTGCATGTCGGGGGCCATATCGGTTTCGGTCTGGCCCTTCGCATCGCTGTTGGAGTGGCTCTCCCGAGCGTCTTTACCTTCTTCGTTGCTAACTATGCCAGGCTCCGCCGGGAGTTGGTACATGCCTCGAGGGAGCTCAACTTGGACTCCCCCATGCACTTGATAGATAGCCACCTGGGCCGAATCATCGTCCGTAAAGCGCTTATAGTGACCTCGGTCGGAGCTGTCTCCGGCTTTGCCGGTGCCCTCTTACCACTCCTGGTCAGCGTTCTGATACCGAGTCCCGCGTGGCTCACGATCGCTGCAGCTATCCTGGCATTAGGCGTCTTCGGGGCGAGTCTTGCAATCTCCGTGCGTGGAAATCCTGTATATTGGATGGTTGCTCTAGTGCTTGCAGGGGCACTGGTCACGATTATTGGCAGTGTACTTCACATCGTGAGATAGTGTCTGCAAGGTGATTGTAGAGAGGTTAAGAGGCGATCCGATCATGCGCATCCGTGTTCAGCTTATAGCGCAACAACTGCCCTCTGAAGAAGTACGCGTTGCTGCATGGCGCCTGGCCTGCCTGCTCCGATTTGACATTGAGTCTCGACCAGGCCTATATTGCGCGTAGAGGGGGCAAGATCTACAAGCTGATCACGCTGGGTCATGAGGCAGGCTTGGGGAAGAAGAACTCGATGGGCTTTGGAATGGTGGAGGTGGTTTTAGCCCAGCAAGGAGGGAGAGCGAATGGCAAGCGCTAAACAGGCCCGGATGGTCAAGGCGGTGGAACGAGCAATGCGCCGGGTGGGCCGCCAGGTGCTCCAGGGAGCGGCCTGGGAGGGCTGCATGAAGATGTGGCGGGATTTCAGCGACCAGACCGACATCAGCCGCACGCGCAAACCCGAGGCCTGGGCCGCGGCGCTGGCCTATACCTACGAGCGGATGCGGCTGGGACTGACCAGTCAGGAGGAGGTGGCCCGCACCTTTAAGGTCTCAGCCATCACCGTAAGCCAGAAGTACCGTCAGATCACCGAGACGCTCAAGCTGCTGTTGCTCGATCCGCGCTACATCCCCGCGGCGATGCGCAGCCGGATTCGGCGTGAGGAGGGACCCGTACCGGAGGATCTGCCGCTCAGGGAAGCTCCACCCTGGGGCGGATGGGGCTGGCAACCGCCGATTGATTCTTTCGAGGAGTGGTTGGCAGAGCTAGAGACTGGACCATTGCGTCGAGCGCAGGACTGGGTCTATCAGGGGTGGGACTCCTGCGATGACCTGGAAGAGGCCGAGCGTTGCTTCCGCGAGGCGCTGCGGCTGGATCCTACTCTGGCCGATGCGCATAACGGCCTGGCCGAGGTGGCGCTGACCGGCGATCATCTCGCTGCGGCTGAGGCCCATTTCCGGCGGGCTTATAGCCTGGCTCGCGAGGCGTTGGGGAGCGAATCCCCGCAAGCATGCCACTGGTGGGGGGAGTTGGAGACACGGCCCTATATGCGGGCACGGGAGGGGCTGGCCCGGGTCTACTGGAGCGAAGAGCGCTATCGGGAAGCGATCGCCGAATATGAAGCGCTCTTGCACCTGAACCCCAATGATAATCAGGGAGCGCGCTATCTCATCGGTAGCCTGTATCAGCTTGCCGGCGATCTGGAGGGCGCTTTGTGCGCCTATCAACAGTATGAGCAGGACTACCCTGATGACACGGGCGATCCGCAGCAGACCTTTTGTTGGGGTCTGGCGCTCCATGAAGCGGAGCGCTACGCAGAAGCGATCAGCCGCTGGCGTCAGGCGATCTTCCAGAATATCTACATTGCGCCGCTGCTGCTGGCAGAACAGCCGCCGCAGGAGGATATTTGGCTGTTCACCGATCTGGCTTGGCCGGCTTACGCGGAGGACTATCTCGCAAATTATGGCGAGTTGTGGGAGCGGGCACCACGAGCGCTGGAGCGTTTACGCCGCCTGTGGCATGATAAAGAGCTGCAAGCGGAGCTGAAGCGCTGGTTGGCCTTGGGAGAGCGATTGCAGGAATTGTCGGATGCTGTGCGGCAGTCAGACGATGAGAATTCTCCTCGCAGGCAAGAGTGGAAACGCCTGAGTGCCGAGCAGCGTAAGATCGAAGAACGCGCTGCCAGTAAGGAATTACTGCGGCGGGTAGGGAGATGAACCCGGTCTAGGTCCTGATTTGACATCAGGGTTGAGCTGAAGGACCATATCCTATAAGGTTGCACTATGGACATCGAAGCCCTCGCAGCCAAATTACACCCCGTCCTATCTACCCGGCCGGAAGTGCGACTGGCCTATCTATTCGGCTCGGCTGCCCAGGGCCGCACAAAAAATAAGCTCAGCGATCTTGATATCGCCGTGCTGGTGGACGAGGACTATTACGAAGCTCACAAGGGAGGCTTTGCCTATGAAGCGGATTTGATCAACGATCTAGTCCAGGCACTGCGAATGAACAGGATAGACCTCGTCCTGCTGCACAAATCTCCACCCCTGCTGGCTCACGAGGTCATCCGCAAGGGCCGGTTGCTCTTCTGTCGCGACGCTCACGAGCGTGTCATCTTTGAGGTGGAGGTTATGAAGCGCTACTTGGATACCCAGCCGCTACGTCAGATCAAGCGCCAGTATCTCTACGAACGCATCGAGCGCGGCGCATTCAGCGAGGTGAAGCTACCATTGTCAACCGAGAGGTAATCGAGGCGCACCTGGGGAACATAGCGCTTCATGTGGCCCATCTGAAGTCCTTGCGTACTCGTTCTCTGGTGGAATTCTCGCGGGATTGGCTAGCCTTTTACGCTGCCGAACGAGGCATCCAAATTGCCGTGCAGAATCTGTTGGACATTGGTGCGCATATCCTGGCCGATTTTGGGGATTCACAATGGGACGAATACAAGCAAATCCCGGTGGAGCTGGCCCGCTATGGCGTGGTTCCTCAGGAGTACGTAGAACGAGCTCAGCGGATGGCCGGAATGCGTAACCTGTTGGTCCATCAGTACACCGAAATTGACGTAGATCAAGTCTATGAGGTGCTCAAGAACCATCTGGATGACTTCGACCGCTTTGCTGCTTATGTTAAGGCCTACTTGGATCGGTCACCACCTTGAGCCTACCCTGGGTTCCGATTTCGATCTCAGGGTTGAGCTGAAGGATCATATCCTATGAGAGTTGCAGTTCAAAGATCGTTGGTAAACAGGGTGATCTCATCCGTGCCGAAGCCGATGACCGCCAAGTCCGGGAAACCCTCGCGGTCGAAATCTCCCAGCGCAATGCCCGCCGGAGTGCCTCCGGCATGAAGCAGCTTGCGCCCACCGGCCAGAAATTCCCCGCTCGCATCGCCTAGCAGCACCGCCAGCGTGTCGTTGCCCCCGTTGGCCGTCACCAGGTCAAGCTGCCCATCACCGTTCAGATCGGCACTGGCCACCGCACGGACCTGTGAGCCCACCGGGATGATCACCCGCTGGTTAAAATGGCCGCCGGGAGCACCGTGCAAGATGGTCAGATCGCCATCGGCAGAGTCGGCCACCGCCAAGTCCAGCCACCCATCGTGGTTGAAGTCGCCGGCAGCCAACGCGGCCGGCCCACGGCCCACCGCCGTCTCCAGCGGCGCGGCAAAGTCGCCCCGACCGTCACCGATCAAGATGGCTACCGTATCGCCGAAGAAGTCGGCCACGGCCAAATCCAGTCGCCCATCACCGTTGAAGTCGCCTGAGAGCAGCGCACTGGGCCAGCGGCCGGCCGGGGCATAGCGGGCCGGGGCGAAGCCACCTTGCCCATCTCCCAGCAGCAACCCGATGCGATTCTGCGGGGCATCGGCCACGGCCAGATCGAGATGGCCATCGTCGTTGAAGTCCCCCCAGCTCAGCGCCGAGACCGCTCCGGCCACCGGGAAATAGCGCAGTGGCTGAAAGCGCCCGGCCCCGCTGCCTAGCGCCAGGGAAATTTCTCCGGTCTCGAAGCTGCCGCTGGCCAGGTCCGGCAAACCGTCCTCATTGAAATCGGCCACTACCAGCGAAGAGGGCGCGTGGCGCACCGGGATATTGCCGATCTGGCTGAAGCGGCCATCGGGTTGCTGGATCAGCACCGAGATGTCGTTGCTGGCGATATTGGCCACTGCCAGGTCGAGTCGCCCGTCGCCGTCCAGATCGGCGCTGACCACTGCCACCGGCGAGCGACCCACCGGCTGGACCAGTTTCTCGCTGAAGCCGAGCGCCTGAATCTCCACCACGGCGCGATCGCTCAGGTCGGCCGCGCCGGTGACCGTCAGTGTGGCCCGGTAGCGCCCCCCACGGGCGTAACGGTGGCTCACTCGCATACCGTCGGCTCCACTGCCATCGCCAAACCCCCAATGATAGCCGATGATAACCCCGGCGTTGGGGCCGTCGGCCGGCCCCAGGGAACCGGAGCCGTCGAAGGTGACCGTCAGGGGCGCCCAGCCCCCGGTGGGACTGGCGATCAGCAGCGCCCGGGGCACCAGGTCTCCCACGGTGATGGTCAGCGCGGCCGCCCCGCTGCGCCCCCGATCGTCGCTGACCAGCAGGCGCACCCGATAGCGGCCCTTGCGGTTATAACTGTGGATCACCTGGGAGCCTTGCGCTTGGCTACCATCGCCCAAACTCCATTGATAGCGCACCAGGGTTGCTCCGGCCGTGCCGCTCACCGAGGCTGAGCCGTCCAGATGCACCACCAGCGGCGGGGGCCCGCTGATCGGCGAGGCCTTGATCACCGCCAGCGGTGCCCCTGGCGGGCCCATCAGGCCACAGCCGCTCAATACCAGCACCAGGCTGGCGCAGATGAGCATCAGTTTGAGCCAATTGGCAGCTTGTTTCACCGCTCACTCCCCGTGACTCGATTATGCCTATGATAATGATTGATCGTCCCGGTGGCAATTCAACCCTCTCAGCGCCTGACTGCCAGCTTCTGCACCCCGCTGCTGACCGTCTGCCCCTGGGCGGTGTCAACCGTGACCAGATAGAGATAGACCCCCGTGGCCACCGGGGCGCCCAGCCGATCCTGCTCTGACCAGACCAGCGCTCGCCTGATCGTGGCGCTGAAGCTGAAGACCACCCGCCCGGCCAGGTCGAATACCTGCAAGTGCCAGCCCCTCCCAGCCGCGCCGGGGGCCATAAGCGCCGACCAGAGATATCCTGAGGCCCGGCGCTGCGGTCTGAGCGCGGCCAGCTCGGCCCGCAGGGTTCGGCCCTGGCCGACCACTATCAGGCTGTCCCCCTCGACCGGCCGGCCATTGATCGTGCCCTTTAAGCGGTAGCGTCCTGGCTTGATCTCCGAGGAGAGCACCAGCGCGTAACGCAGCCAGATCGTCCGGCCCGGCGCGGCGGCCGGCCAACTCCAGGCCGAGCTTCCGGGGTCAAACTCTCCCCCGCCATTGTCCAGCGGCACGATGCGAAAACCCGCAGGCGGCTTCTCCTGCAGTCGCAGGCCGCCGAAGCGCCCCAGTGGCATTTGCAAATTGATCGAGACGACCAGTCGCTCGCCAGGTCGGACAGCGGAGCCCGTATGCTGAACGTGACGTGCGGCGCTGGGCCAACCTAGGATCAAGTCTAGCTCGCCGGCCCCATAGGTGACGTCGGGACCGGGCGGGCCCAGATCGGTGGCGTCCCCGCGCAGAGCGGCCTTCAGTTGGGCGGTGCTCCAGCCGGGATGCTGCGAGAGCAGCAGTGCGGCCGCTCCGGCCACGTGCGGCGCGGCCGCCGAGGTCCCCAAGAAACCGCCGAATCTATTAGAGAAGAAAAGATTGTCTACCCCATCGGGTCCGACTAAATCCGGCTTGATGCGCCCATCGAAGGTGGGCCCCAGGGCGCTGAAGCTCTCCTGAGGGCCGCTGGACCAGCGCTCGCGATTGACCGCTCCCACGGCCAGCGTGCAGCTGCAGTCGGCCGGAGCGACGAGGCTGCCGTGGGGTATGGGCTTCTCAAAATATGCTCCCGACTCGATCTGAAAGAGCCGCAGCCACATCGGCCGCGTGGCCCAGTGGGCGCGGACCCGCACGAAATAGACACCGGGATGGTCAGCCACATATTGCAGCTCCTCGCGTGGTGGCTGGGTCCCCGTCTGGCGATTCTGAGAGCTGGCCAGCACCTTGCCACGGGCATCGGTGAGATAGAGATCGTAATCCTGATCGGTCGTCGGCCAGTCGTTCCAGACCAGCACCAGGTCAATCAGGCCGCCAAGCGGCACTTTCAGCGCTAGCGACTGCTTCCCCAGGGCGAACTCGGCCCAACCGTCGTGGTTGCTGTCGCGGAAGCGGCCTATCCAGTGCGCCTGTGCTTGATTGCCCGCCGCGTTGACCCAAAGGATCCCCGCGGCACGAGCTCGACGCGCTATCTCATTGATCAAACCCGTCCCGTCGTCGAAATCGGTATCGAACCAACCGAGCGAGCAATTGATCACCCGAACACCTAGCCGAATCGCATCATCCACGGCGTTCTCTAAGTCAACCTCATCGCCGATCTTCATCAGATATAGCTGAGCACGCGGGGCCATCTCATGGACGATCTCGGCCACGGCGCTGCCATGCTCGCCGCCGGTCAGCAGTCCTTTGCCGGTATAGTCTTTTTTGAAGACGATCGCGCCGGCCGCCAGCACCCGGTGCTTCACCGCCCAGTAGAGCCCGGAGAAGCCGGCATCTATGATGGCTACCTTGACCCCTTGACCTTGGAAACCCTGGCTCTGGAAGAGCAGGCCACCGGTGGGCAGCAGCCCTTGGCTGAGCTGCAACTGACCCAGCGGCGCCCAGCGGTAGGGCCGACGGATATATCTGATGCCGGGGACACGGGTGGCGATCTCATTCAAGCGATCCAGCGGCAGGCGGGCGCGCAGCAGGTCGGATGAGCGCGCCTCGATCTGGGCGCCCAACTCTCGCAAGGCCGCTTGATCTATCGCGCCGCTCGCGCCTCCCAGGGGTTCGATGATCGCCGTGACAGAAGCACCCGGCCGGCTTGTGGCAGCCAGCCGGGCCAGCGAGCTCTCCAATTTGCCGCTCGGCGGAGGAGGGCCGGCTAAAGCGATGAAGGAGAGCGCAGCAAAGAGCAGCAGTAGGGGCGAAGCATTCGCAAGCCAAGAACGGCGTATCTTCTTGAATGCTTGCACGAATGCTTCGCCCCTACTCTTATCTGAGGACGACCAGCTTTTTGACCCGACTGCTGAAGCTCTGTCCGTCCGCGCCCCGGACCGTCACGATATAGAGATAAACCCCGTTGGCCAGCGGCCGACCGGAGCGATCCAGCGGCCGGAAACGCAACCGGTTGCCGCTCCCTTGTAGGTCTGCGAGGGGACGGCCGTTCAGGCTGAAGAGCTGTAGCCTGACGTCGGCGATCCCCGCTCCTCGGACCTGCAATTCCGCCCGGCCACCTGACAGCGAGCGCAGGCCGATGGAGCTTATCGCTAGAGGTGCCGCTGCCGCTGTGGGCTCTCTCATCATGCTCTGGCTGACTCCCAGGAAGCGGAGCAGGTCGCCCCAGAGGCCACCTACTGCCAGACTGGGCGGGCCGGGGGGCAGAAGCGAATTGTCCCAGCGGTTACGGTCCAGACCGGCGCTGAATAGCTTGCAACTACCGGCCACTTTGACCCAGTAGCCCTTAAAATCATTGAGCGGCTCGCTGGGATCAATCGGCGCGTACTTGCTGCCATCGTACCACCAGGGCCCCGATTGCAGTTGACAGCCGCGAAAGATCGAGCCAATACGATTCCAGCTCTTGGAGGAGGAGATCAGATTCCAACCCTGATGCAACTCCAGATCCTGACGGACATTGGTGCCGGTCGCCTGCAGGGTGCAGGCGTTATCCACCTTGAGCCAATAACCCTTGGCCGGCTCCAGCTTGTTGGCCTGGATATAGCGGCTGCCGGTCCACTCCCAAGGGCCGCTGGCGAACTGACAGGTGCCCTTCAGATCAGCCGGTGCAATGGTGCCCACCGGTGAGGAGATCATGTTCCAGCCGGCGTCGAGCCGCAAGATCAAGCCGGAGATCGGCACTGGAGGAGGCGGCGGCGCACCGGAGGTGGGCGGGCCGGACTCGCTGATGATGCTAAAACTGTCGGTGAGTGGGCGGTCACTCAGGAAATTCGAGCCACAGTTGATCGGGATATCCCGTTGGCAAGGGCCGTTCTCTTTCAAAGGCGTATCGTCGGCCACCGCCAGCCGCAGCGAGACGTTAATCCGGCCGGCTGGAGCGTTGGAGCCGATGTCCACAGTGAAGTAGAGCAGCAGCGGCGTCGTCTCGCCACCCAGGCCGGCGGCGTAGACCGGCTGTAGGTTTTGGCTGGTCATGATCCAATCTTGCTGGCGCCCGAAGCGGGCGACGGCCTGCCCATTGCTGTTGGTAAATTGAACCGGCACCCGGGCTATCAGCTCGTTGGCCTGGAAGAGGATGCCATCTCCACCTCCACTAAAAGGAGGGAGAGGGAAGCCATCGGTGTAGACACGCAAAGTCTTGAGTGCCTTGGCGCCCGGTCCGCTAAAGGTGATCACCCCGCCCTTGATGCCGGTGGCCAGGCCATCGGCTCCGCCGGTCTTGGCCGGCTTGGGCGTGCAGCCTAAGATCGCCAAGCCGCCGGAGATGGCCATCGGCGTGCCCGGCAGAGAAGGGACGATCTTAGCGGTAGTATTATTCAGCACTCCGCCGTCACAGATGCCCACCACAATGGCCAGCGCCTCATCGGTGCCCGGGTTGATCTGTCGCGCTTGATCCCGTGTCAGCAGGTTGGTCAGGTGAATCACCTGGATGTCGCTCTCCGCTAGGCCGCTGCCGGCCAGATAGCCTGGTAAAGGCGCCGCTGAGGCCCTCCCGCCGCCGGTCCCAAATCCCACCAGCAGCAGGACGGACGACAGCAGCGCCACCAGAACAGTCCGCATGCTATACTTCATGTTGACCTCCCCTTGGATTCATGTTGAGGGATAAATGCCTCGCAGCTTCTTTATACCTCAACCGGATAAGGGGAGGCACGACGGTCCTAACGTAATAGTAGGAGTTTCCGCACCTCGCTGCTGGTCGCCTGTCCGTCCGCGCCCTTGACCGTCACGATATAGAGATAGACCCCGTTGGCCAAGGGTCGCCCCTGCCGGCCGAGGGTGGCCAGATGCAACCGGTTGCCTCTCCCGCGCGCCTGGGCGACCAACGTGCCGGCCAGATCATAGAGGCGCAGCTCACTGTGCCCGATGCCTCTGCCAAGCACCTGCAGCTCAAGGCCTGACCCTACCTGACTGAGCCGAACGCCTTCCAGACGCAAGGGCACAGCCTGCTGTGCTATAGAGCTGAATTCAGAGGCCGGTGCTGCGCCCTTGCCGGACAGTCCTTGGCTGTTCACGTTGCAGCCCTGGCTCACCTTGGCCCAGTAGCCCTTAAAGCCGTTTAGCGGCGTGCCAGGGGCGATCTGCTTATACTGCTTGCCATTCCACCACCAGGGACCGGAGAGCAGCGTGCAGCCGCCGGTATTGAGCTGGTTCCAGCTCCCGGAAGATGAGATCAGATTCCAGCCGGGGCTCAGGGCCAGGCTCTGGGGAAAGCTCCCTGACGAAGGTGGAGTTTGCAGGGTGCAAGGCACTCCAACCTTGACCCAATAGCCCTTAGCCGACTCCAGGGTAGATGCTTGCTCGTAACGGGTTCCGGTCCACCACCAGGGGCCGCTGCTGAAGAGACAGTCGCCCTGCACTGCCGAGAGGGGCACCGAGCGGATCGGAGAGGAGATCATGTTCCAGCCGACATGTAATTTGAGCGTGGGGCTCAAGCCGCCGGGAGGGGCGGGGGGTTGCGATTGTAGGGGCGAAGCATTTTCAACTGGCAGCCGGGGTATGGGGTTGAGCTCAGGGACCCATGCTGCGCCCTTATCTTGCCCCTGCGCGCTCTGGCTGCTGACGCTGCAACCGGCCCCGACCTTGACCCAATAGCCCTTGAAATCCTCCATGGAGGTGCCGGAAGCCACCTGCTGGTACCGGGTGCCGTCGTACCACCAGGGACCGGAGAGCAGCGTGCAGCCACCGGTATTAAGCTGGTTCCAACTCCCAGATGACGAGATCAAATTCCAGCCGCCGACCAAGCTTAGACTCTGCGGGGCGTTGCTGCCTGAGGCCTGCATGGTGCAAGCTCCGGCCACTTGGACCCAATAGCCCTTGGCCGGCTCGATGGTGCCCGCCTGCTGGTAGCTGGAGCCGCTCCACCACCAGGGGCCACCGGTGACGCTGCAGTTGCCTTGCAGCGAGCTGAGCGGCACCGAGCCCACCGGCGAGGAGATCATGTTCCAGCCGGCGTGCAGACTCAATGAGAGCCCTCCGCCTGGCGGCGCCGGCGGCGGGGTTCCGCCACCTGGAGCGGCCCCGCCGACGATCTCGAAGCTGTTCATCTCCGGGCCGCTCTTCATGAAGTTCGAGCCACAGTTGATTCCTAACAACAGGAACCGAGCACAGATGCCGCCGGCTCCTTGCGCGGTATCATCGCCGGCGCCAACTCCCAAGGCGACGTTGACACGGCCGCTGGTGGCATCTTGCCCGATGTCCACGGTGAAGTAAAGTAACTCCGGTCGCGTCTGACCGTTTACCCCAAATGCAACGACGGGTGCGCCGTTGCGGGCGGAGAGGATCTGCTCTTGAGTGCGACCGAACTGGGCGATCGCCTCGCCGGTGCCCGTATTGAACCGGGCGGTCACCTGTTGGATCAGCTCCGCCGGCTCAAAGAGCCGCCCATTGCCGCCGCCCTTGTAGGGACCTACCGGTGGCAGGACCGGGGCATCCACATACATACGCACGGTGCGAATGAACCTGGCTCCCGGTCCGCTGAAGACGAGAATCGCGCTGTTGACTCCGGTGGCTAGCCCGTCCGAGCCACCTGTCAAGGCGCCTCCTGAGGGTATGCAGGGAATGGCTGCCAGGCCGCCGGCGATGGTCGCGGTGGCTCCGGCGACCGGCACCAGCAGGGTGGCGCTGGTGTTGGCCAGTACGCCCCCGTCGCAGATGCCGACCATGATGGCCAGCACCCCGCTGGTGCCAGGTGTGATCTGGGTACCGCGATTTCGGGTGAGCAGTCCGGAGATATGAATCGTCTGAATGTCGGACTCGGCGTTGCCGCTGCCGTTGGAGAGATTCGGAATGGGTGAGGCCCCGGCAGTTGCAGCCGGACCGAATGAGGTAATGATTAGTGCCAATACTACGAAGGCTAAGCTGAACGCCTTGAGTTTGAGATTCATCTATGTTCCCCCTTGATTATACGCCGGGGATTGAAATCCCCGGCTACGGTGAGGCATAAAACCCCTACGGGGTTCCAGGTCGTGAACCCTCGTGAGAGGGTTTCCCTGACGTCACGTAGCCGGGAAATTCATTTCCCGGTCTCCTATCGCAGCACGACCAGCTTCTTGACCTCACTGGTGATCATTTGTCCGTCCGCGCTCTTGACAGTCACGATGTAGAGATAGACACCATTGGCCAGCGGTCGTCCCTCGCGACTCAAAGCCATCAGGCGCAGCCGGTTCCCTGTCCCTTGGGCCTGCACGATCAACCGGCCGGCCAGAGTGTAGAGACGCAGCTCGGTGCTCTCGATGGCGCTGCCAGCCACTTGCAAGCGGATGCTGGAACCCTGAGCGCTCAAGCGCACGCTTTGCAATTGCAAGGGTGCGGCGCCGGCTGAGGGAGGCCTGGGGAACCCTCCAAATGCAGGGGGCATGCCGTTACTCCTCTCCTGAACCACCGCCGACTGGCTGCTCACGGTACAACCGCCGCCCACTTTCGCCCAATAACCCTTGAAGCCCTCCATCGGCGTGGCAGGAGGCACCTGCTGATACCGCGTGCCATCGTACCACCAGGGGCCGGAGAGCAAGGTGCAGCCTCCAGTGTTCATCTGGTTCCAGCTCCCGGATGAAGATATCAGGTTCCAGCCGCTCACCAAGCTCAGGCTCTGCGGAGATGAGCTGCCGCCCGCCTGCATGGTGCAAGGGCTACCCACTTTGACCCAGTAGCCTTTGGCCGGCTCCAATACAGAAGCCAACTGATAGGCGGTACCATTCCACTCCCAGGGGCCGCCGCTGAAGGAGCAGTTGCCCTGCAGTGAAGAGATAGGTGAGGAGCTGACCGGGGTGGAGATCATGTTCCAACCGGCGTGCAAGCTCAGTGAGAGTCCACCTGCGCCCGGCGGAGGTGGCGGAGCCCCGCCACCCGATCCACCACCAGGCGCGGTTCCACCGATGATGTGCAGCGTGATATTACTCCCTTGCGGATTGGCCGAGGCGCCGAAGCTGTCGCTCACCCGCGCCCCGCCTACCGGTCCGCCTCCGGCCAGCGCTCCGGGGATGTCGCCGGCCACCGCTTCCAGTTGTAGGGCAAAGTCCGAGCCGCTCACCGGGTTGGGTCCAATCTTGACCACGGCCAACAGCGAGACGGCACAGAAGTTAGCCCCTGCCACCCCCACCGTCCTGCACAATGTTCCTCCTCCCACCGAAGTGAGCGTAAAGACTGGACTGGCCCCACCGTTGGAGAAGAGCGCCTTGCCGGCGTCCAAATCGGCACCGGTGTAGGTTCTGCCCACCGGCAGGTCAATGCCGGGGTCGAAGCGTCCGTTGAAGTTGCTGTCCTGATAGATGGTCATCTCTTGGATATCGGCATCGCGGGCGTTGGTAATGGTCGTGGTGATCAGCGCGCCCATCACGTTGAGCGGCCACATACTCCCTGGGGTACAGTTGCCTGATGCCACGACGCCGGTGTGGGCCACGTAGTCATTGGCCAGCACCCAGGCGCCGGCCACCGCCGTGCTATTGGGACTGACGGTGAGCGAAGAGGGTATGCCGGTGGTGGTGAACTGATCGGTGGCCAGCACTGCGCCGGTGGGACAGCCGCTGGCGGGGACGAGCCCCGGCAAGCTGAGGTAGGCCGAGCCGTTCACCCCCAACAGGAAGGTCGCCAGCAGTCCAACCAGCAAAGCAGCCATCGGCCATCTCAGTCGGGAACGGTCTATCATCTTGAGCCTCATATCTGCCTCCTTTGCGTAGAGTTGATGATCACGAGATTCGGCATGGAGCATTCTAGCAGAGAGATGGGGAGAGGACCAAATAGCTAAAATCAAGAGCAGAGGCTACCTATGCGGTGCCCCGCTTGACCCTGCTCCGGGATTTCCACTATACTGCGCTTGTCCCGCCGCCGCCCGGCGGCGCGCGAAGGAGGTCCGGTCAAAGTCAAATACCTTGGCAATTCCTCATGGATGAACCAGAGACAGCGCCGCAGATAAGCTACGCAGAGTTCGCTAGGCTGGATATTCGCATGGGCCAGATACTCGCTGCCGAGCAGGTCCCCAACACCGACCGACTCCTGAGGCTGGAGGTCAAGATCGGCGACCAAACCCGCCAACTGGTCGCGGGGATCGCCGCGGCATACCGACCGGAAGAGGTGATCGGCCAGACTATACCGATATTGGCAAATTTAGCACCCCGGGTGATCCGGGGCATAGAGAGCCAGGGGATGATCCTCTGCCCCCGCGACGAGAACGATCTGCCGGTGCTGCTCATCCCCGAGCGCCCGGTGCCTGCCGGCGCGGCGGTCAAATAGCAGCCTTCGTCCCCTAGCCCCCGCCTATGAAGCGCCGAGATCTTTTCCGCCTAGCTGCCGGATCGTTGCTGCTCTGGCCCGCTTGGCTCCTGTCTGGCTGCTCAGACCAACGGAGCCGGCTGGAGTTGCTCTATGCCGCCAGTCTGATCCGCCTGATCGAGCAGGAGTTGGGTCCGGCTTTCGCGCGTCAGACCGGGATAAAGCTTGAGGGCGAGGCGCGCGGCTCGCTGGCCGCTGCCCGGTTGGTTCAAGACGGCTCCCGCCGCCCTGACCTGCTGATCGTGGCCGATCCCCGGGTGCTGCAGACGGTCTTGACTGCCGCCCAGGTCCCGCGGTACGCTCTCTTCGCCGCCAACTCCATGGTCATCACCTATCGGCCGGGCTCGGCCTATGCACTGGCCATAAAAGCGGGACGCAGTTGGTATCAGGCCCTCCAAGCGCCAGGGCTGAGGCTGGGGCGCTCCGACCCGGAGCTGGATCCTTTGGGCTATCGAGCGCTGCTGGTGCTGCAGTTGGCCCAGCGCTACTATCGGCAGCCGGGGCTGCTGCGCAAGATTATCAAGCCGGATCAGCTCTATCCGGAAGCACAGTTGATGGCCCAACTGGAGAGCGGCCAACTGGATGCGGCTTTTGTCTATCGCAACATGAGCAGCGATCATCACCTGCCCTTCAGCGCCTTGCCCCCGGAGATAGATCTCTCCGACCCGGCCCGGCAGGCCGAATATCGCCAGGCAGCTTATACCGACCGGCAGGGCGTGATCCATCGCGGCGCGCCGATCATCTATGCCGCCGCGCCACTGGCCAAAGCACCCCACCCGCAGGCCGCCAGGCGCTTCACCGACTTCTTGGGCTCGGAGCCGGCGCAAAAGATCATGACCCAGAATGGCTTTCTCGTCTGGCCGGACTTCCCACTTTGGCGGAGCTGGGGCGAGTTCTCCTGATGAGAGTCTTTTTCCACGAGCGCTGGCCCGCTCTGGCCCTGGGTGCATTGCTCCTGGGCTACTATCTCTACCCCTTGGCGGCCATGCTGGCTGCCACCTCTCCTGCAGAAATTCTAGCCGCGCTGGGCGATCCCCAGACCCTGAGCGCCCTGTGGGTCTCTTTGGCCACGGCCACGGTGACCACGCTTTTGGCTCTGCTCTTGGGTGTGCCGCTCGCCTGGTGGCTGGCGCGGGCGCCGCTGCCGGGCAGGCGCCTGCTGGAGGCGCTGATCCTCCTGCCGCTGGTCTTGCCGCCCACCGTGGGAGGTGTAGCCCTCTTGCAGGTCTTCGGGGCTAGCAGCAGCTTGGGTCGGGCCGGGGCCTCGTTGGGCCTGCCGCTGACCCGCTCCTATCTGGCAATAGTGCTGGCGCAGCTCTTCGTCGCCTCGCCCCTGCTGATCATCACCGCTCAGGCAGCTTTTTCCCAAGTAGATCGCCGCTTGGAGCAGGCCTCGCGCACGCTGGGAGTGGGCCCCTGGCAGACCTTTTTTCGGGTGACGCTGCCGCTGGCGCGCGCAGGGATACTGGCCGGCGCGCTGCTCACCTGGGCACGGGCGCTGGGCGAGTTCGGCGCGACCCTGATGATGGCCTACAACCCACGCACCATGCCGGTCCAGACCTGGGTGGATTACTTGAGCCGGGGCCTGAGCAGCGCTCTGCCCCTGGCAGTGATCATTCTGGCCATCGCCCTGATCGCCGTCCTGAGCCTGCGTGCGCTGGCCGGCAAGGAAGCGCGTCAACATGAGCGCTGAGCTGGAAATCTGCAGCTTGACCAAGCGCTTCCCCAGCTTTGTCCTCGGTCCGCTTGACCTGAGCCTGGGAGCTGGGATCAGCGTCCTGTTGGGACCTTCAGGCGCGGGGAAGAGCACGCTGATTCAACTGATCGCCGGTCTGCTCGCGTCTGACGCCGGGCAAATCAGCTTGGGAGGACGGGCAATCGAGAAACTACCACCGGAGCGGCGGCAGGTGGGGTTGGTTTTTCAGGATGGGGCGCTCTTTCCCCATCTGTCGGTGCGGGATAATATCGCGTATGGTGCGCGCACCCCATACGCTCCTATCGTCGAGCTCCTGGATATCGAGCAGCTATTGGCGCGACGGGTGCAGGGGCTGAGCGGCGGCGAGCGCCGTTTGGTGGCTCTGGCCCGCGCGCTGGTCACCCAGCCGCAGGTATTGCTGCTCGATGAGCCCTTCTCCAGCTTGGACACGCCGGCCAAGCGACGGCTGGCCGGCCGGCTGCGCCGCACGCTCGTCGCCCTCGACATCCCGATCATCTACGTCACGCACGACCACGAGGAGGCGCGCCGCATGGCCGACCGGCTGATCATCCTGCGTCAGGGCCAGGTGGTACAATCTGGCGCCTTCCCAGAGGTTTTCGCCCATCCGGCCACCGCGTTTGTCGCCGAGTTCGTGGGCATCGAGAATGTGCTGAGTGGCCGGGTGCGCTTCGTCGAGGCCGGGCTGTTGCATGTCGAAGTAGGTCAGGTGTTGGTGCAGATCGCCGGCGAGGCTCGACCGGGCCAAGGGGTGGCGCTGGTGCTTCATCCGGAAGAGGTAACTTTGCACTTGGAGAGAGGTGCGCCTTCCAGCGCGCGTAACCTGCTGGCCGGGGTGATCCGCGAGCTGCTCCCTTCAGGCCGCTCCACCTGGCTGGTCCAACTGGACTGCGGCTTCGAGCTGGCGGCTCAGGTGACCGAGCGCTCGCGCCAGGAGCTCAACTTGACGGTCGGCAAGCGCGTCTATGCGGCCTTCAAGGCCACCGCGCCGCTGGTGGTGCCGCGCGACTGAGACTAGATCAGCTCCAACTCTTTGAGCACCTGGAGCAGCGGGGGCAAGGGCTGCTGCCACAGCCAGTCCAAGCACAGCTCCAGTCCGGTCAGCACCGACGAGCTATACCGGCCTTGCTCCGTCTTCCGGCGATCATAGCGCCCATCGTCCCCCAAAAGATAGAAGTCGGCACGGTGCTCTTCAGGATCGAGCAGCCAATATTCGCGCACCCCTCCCGCCTCATACTCGGCGAACTTGGCCCCGCGGTCGCGCAGGCGGCTTTCAGGAGAGACGATCTCGACCGCCAGATCCGCCGGACCCTCCAGATAAGTGGGCTGGAGCCGCTCCAGGTGCTCTTGAGCAATAAAGAGCAGATCGGGCTCGCGGCCGCGTCGCTGCTCACCCAGGTGCATCTGGAAGGGCGCTGAACGCACCGCCCCCAACTGTCGTATCTCGGCGTAGAGCCGCAGTATAACGGCCAGAAAACCGGACAGATCTTGATGCCGATCGGATGCCGGCGTCAATACGACCACCTCCCCATCTACCCATTCGGCCCAGCTGTCCTCGCTGCAGCGCTCGAGAAACTGGGCGTAGCTCAGTTGTGTTTGTGTTCTAATCTGGGTACTTTGCGTCATATATGCTCACCTCCTAACTCAAGCTGGCCGGCGACGGACCCACTCGAAAGCCGTCCAGCCGACCAGGAGGAGCAGCACCACCAGCAGAACGGTCAGCGAGTCGCGGCTGCCCAGTGGCTGCCCTGCCTCGGAGCTCTGGCCGGTACTCTGGAGCGTTTTGACCTGCTGGCTGAGCGCAGTTAATTGGGTCTTGGAGCGCTTTTGCTCCTGAGTCAGTTGGCCGGAGAGTGCCTGCACTTGCCGTTGCAGCGCGGCCAGTTGGCCAGAGAGCACCTCCACTTGCCGTTGCAGCGGTTGCAGCGCGGCCAGTTGACTAGAGAGCGCCTGCTGGGTTTGCAGTTGCTCTTGCAAGCTCTCTTCGAGCTGTGTCAGCCGCTCCGGCAGCTTTTGCTCAGCCAGACCCTGTAAGGCGGCCAACTGTCGGCGCATGACCTGCAGTGCGATGCTGTCGCTTTGGGGAAAGCCCCAACTAGGCCTGGAAAACTCCTGGCCCTGCCAGCGGCCGATCCAGTTCAGCCGGGCGGCCAGATAGAGCGCGCCGCCGCTGACAAAGCGCCGGTTGACCGGTTGCCAACGGCCGCTTGTGGGGTCAAACCGCACCGAGGCCGTGAAGACCGGCGCGCGACCGAACTTGCTGACGATGGCCCCCGAGGGGCTCTGAGGACGGGCGGCCTGCAGGGCGCCGTTGAAGAATTTGGCATACTGGCTCTGAACCTTGGCTCTGTCCTGCTTATTCAGTTCTGCCAGATGGATGATCGCGTTGAAGGCGCCGACCGCATCGCCCAGCTCTTGGACCGAATAGAGATAAACGGGTGCATCGCCCGCGCGGGAGGCGAATAGCTCAGCTTGGGGGTCCCAGAGCTTTTGCAGCCCCTTCCACTGCCGCAGCGCCTCCAGGAGCACCGTCCGCTCACCGCTAAGCCGATAAACGCTGAGCAGCGCGGTCACCGCCTCGGCCTGCGCTGACCAGTCGCCCTGAGCCGAGCTGAGCCGGGGCAGCATCTCGCGGATGAGCTGCAATACCGGCCTGATCTCCTGGGGGCTGCTCAGCGTGGCGGCATAGGAGACCAGCGCCTCGACCCCCAGGCCGGCCTCGCGGGGGCTTAGCTCAGAGGCCCGGCGCAGCAGCCCCTGGCCGCCGCTCAGAGCGCTAAAGAGCTGCCGGGCCATTTGCCGGGCTTGCTCAGGCGAGACCAGGATGTTCCCACCCGGCGGGCTGGCGGTGGCCAGCTTGGACCAGGCCCAGAGCAGGGTGATCTGATCCAGCGGCAGAAAAGCACGATCCACGATGGCCCCGCCGCGCCAGCCGTGAAAATACAGGCCAGTCTGGGGATCGCGCAGGTTGGTCTGAGCGAAGAGCGTCCCCAGTAGGGCCAGCCGCCCCAAGAGCCGGCCCTCCCAGCTTTGTACTGCCCGGCGCTGGACGTCCGGTGCGGGCTCTCGCTCGAAACGCTTGACCCAAGCCAGCTCGTTGATGATGGCCCAGGCCAGCGCTTGCGGGCTGACCGTGCGGTCCATCTTCGCCGGGTCCCAATGTAGGGTCTGGGCATTGACTGGCTCAGGCTGTTGAACGTAAGCGGGATCCCCCGAAGCGTAAGGTGCCTGCACCAGAAAGGCGTTGCGCCACGGTGGTCTGTTCAAGCCGGCCTGGCGCAGCAGCGCGGCAGCCGCCGGGGCGGGCAGGCGAAAAGCCACGCCCATACCGGACTGCAGCGTCAAGGCCAGGAGGTTATCCAGTGCCGCTTGGGCCGAATCCTCTTGAGCGCTCTGCCAGGAGCTCTGCTGCGACTCTAGGGAGAGCGCCGGCAGGGCCGATGAGCTTAACAGTGCTATCAGCACCGTCACCATCACCAATGAGCGCACGGCTATCTTGGCTCGCACAACTGACCAGCCCCCTTAGCTGAATGCTCTTGATCAGAGTAATAACTTAAACTCCCCTTGTCAATCGGGCGCAGCCCGCCGGCCCCTGCCGGTCCTCTGGGGTTGACAGGGGACTCGCCCCTCAGTTATGATAGGGTCGCTGGGGTCGCTAGCTCAATTTGGTAGAGCATCCGGCTCTTAACCGGAGGGTTGTAGGTTCAAGTCCTACGCGACCCACCACCGCTCAGTGACGATAGACGATGCGACCGCGGCTGAGGTCATGAGGCGAGAGCTCGACGGTGACGCGATCCCCTACCAAAATACGAATGCGATAACGGCGGACCTTCCCTGAAGAATAACACAAGATCTCTGGGCCTTCGTCCAACTGCACCCGATACATCAGGTGATTCAGCGCGTTGACCACCTTTCCCTGACGGATGACCAGCTCTTCCTGTTTGGGCACTATGCTATCACCTCCTCCTCTATTGATAAATCGGTTGAAAATAGCTTTATCTCAGCGGGATACTCCCTATGGTAATGATCTGGCAAGGGCGCGTCAAGCAAGCAAGATCACTTCTGCAGTATCTGGGAGAGAAACAGCTTGGTGCGATCGTGCTGGGGGTCGGTGAAGAAGTGCTCTGGCGTGCCGATCTCCACGATCTGTCCCTCATCGAAGAAGATCATCCGATCGGCCGCCTGGCGGGCGAAGCCCATCTCATGGGTGACCACCACCATGGTCATGCCGCTCTCGGCCAGCTCGACGATCACATCCAGCACCTCTTTGATCATCTCCGGATCGAGCGCGCTGGTCGGCTCATCGAAGAGCATGATCTTGGGCTGCATCGCCAGGGCGCGGGCGATGGCCACCCGCTGCTGCTGGCCTCCGGAGAGCTGGCCGGGGAATTTATCGGCCTGTTCAGGTATGCCCACCCGCTCCAGCAGGGCGCGGGCGATCTTCTCCGCCTTGGACTTCTTCCACTTACGCACCCAGATCGGGGCTAAGGTGACATTTTGCAGCACGCTCAGATGGGGGAAGAGATTGAACTGTTGGAAGACCATCCCGATCTCGCGGCGAATGGCTTCGATATTCTTCAGATCGTGGGAGAGCTCGATGCCATCAACCACTATGCGCCCGCGCTGGTGTTCTTCCAAGCGATTGATCGTACGGATGAAAGTAGATTTGCCGGAGCCTGAGGGCCCGCAGATGACCACCACTTCGCCGTGCTCAACCGTCATATTGATCCCCCGTAGCGCGTGGAAATCCCCAAACCATTTATGGACATCTTCCGCGATGATCATCGGTTCACCCATCAGCCTACCTCACTTTCAGTTGCTCCCGATTTTAGCGGCTTATCCGGCAAAGGTCTAGCGCTCCCCCACGCCCAAGTTCTTCTCGATTCTGCGGCTGATATAGGAGAGCGAATAACAAAAGATCCAAAAGATAAAGCCAATAAAGATGTAGAGCTCAAAGATCGTTCCCCGCCACTGCAAGTTGCCCAGCACGCTATCTACCATGCCTAATAGCTCTAAGATGGCGATGAAGCCAAAGAGAGTGGTGTCCTTAAAGAGCGAGATGAGCTGCCCCACGATCGCCGGGATGACCGCCCGCAAGGCTTGGGGCAGGACGATCAACAGGGTGGTGAGCATCCTACCCAGGCCCACGGCATAGGCCGCTTCGAATTGACCCTGGGGAATGGCCTGCAAGCCACCGCGCACGTTTTCAGCCATGTAAGCCGCGGAGAAGGCGGTGATGGTCATCATGGCCCGGATCACGATGTCCGGCCTAAAGGTAGTGGGCACCAATAAGGGCAGCATATTGCTGGCCATGAAGAGTAGGGTGATCAGAGGCACACCGCGAATCAGCTCGATATAAAGTGTGCTGACCAGCCGCACCGCCGGCAGGCTGCTGCGCCGGCCCAGGGCCAAGAGGATGCCAATGGGCAGCGAAAGGGTGATTCCCACCACCGCGCCCAGCAGGTTGAGCATGAAACCCCATTTGTTCCATCCTCCCACATTGTGCGCTTCTCCCACGACGGGCAAGAAGAGACCTCCCTTGAGTAGGACGAGGGTGAGGGGGAAAGAGAGCAGCCAAAGGCTGATCTCCAGCCACCTGCTCGTGCGGCTCTGCCGGGTCAGCCGTCCCAAACCGAAGCCGACCAGAGTGGAGAGCGCTGTGGCGAGAATCCAAAGACGGGTGGCCCATGCGAACGGCAAGAGGGCCAGCAGCACCGTCGCCGCAGCCACCATCAGCGCAATCTGCAAAATAAGACCCCGGTGCAGTCCACCGCTGAAGCCCAGAAACAAGGCAACCATGTATAACGTCGCCCAAATGCGCCAGAGTTGGTCCAGAGGATATGTGCCTACGAAGAGCAGTTTCAGGTTGGCCGGGATGACCGCCCAATGCGCTTCAGTCAACGCCCAATGGCCGAACAAAACGGCGAGCAAGAGGGCGATGGCCAAGCTCCCCACCGTCAAGAGCGTGTTGTACCAGGTGCTAAATAGGTTTTCCTTCAACCAACGAAGCGGACCGCTGCGGATCACCGGGGGGCGATCTATCTCTATCGTTGTAGCCGAACGGCTCATCTCAATGCTCCACCAAGCTGATGCGCCGGTTATAGTAGTTCATGAACAAGGAGGTGAGCAGGCTCATGATCAGATAGCTTCCCATGATCATCAGGAGCACCTCCACCACGCGTCCCGTCTGATTGAAAATCGTCTCCCCGATGTTGACCAGGTCGTAGTAGCCGATCAAGATGGCCAAACTGGAGTTCTTGGTCAGATTTAGGTACTGGCTGGTGAGTGGGGGAATAATCACCCGCAGCGCCTGGGGCAGGATGACCAGGCGCAGGATCATGCCGGAGCTGAAACCGGCCGCTTTGGCCGCTTCGGTTTGGCCCTTGTCCACCGACTGGATGCCTGCCCGCACGATCTCGGCGATGAAGGCACCTGTATAGGTGACCAAGCCTACGAAGAGGGCGAAGAAAGAGGCGGAAAACTCAATCCCTCCTGAGAAATTATATCTGCCGAGCAGCGGAATATCCCAGCGCAGGGGAGCCGCTGAGCTGAGAAACCAACCGAGGGTCGCGATGGCGATAAAGCTTGCCAGTGCCCAACCGAGGGGGAATCCTGGCCGACCCACCCGTTTGAGTTGCATGCGCCGGAAAAGGTAGCTGGCGCTGGCGACGATTAGCCCCACGATCAGAAACCATCCCCAGCGCTGGAACGAAGCGGTGGGGAGCAGCCAGGGCAGGTCGAGGCCGCGCTTGTTGATATAGATGAACCCCGGTAAGGCGATGCTGTTTTTGACCAGCGGGAAGGCAGAGAGGAAGACCGCAAAATACCAGAAGAACAGTTGCACCAAGAGGGGAATGTTGCGAATCGTCTCGACGTAGAAGCCGGCCAGCTTGCGGATCAGCCAGTTGCCGGACAGTCTGGAGATCCCAATGACCGTTCCCACCAGGGTGGCAAAGACGATGCCCACCAGCACCACCCGCAGGGTATTGACCACTCCGACCAAGAAGGCGTAGCCATTGGTGTCGGTGGAGGTATATTTGATCCCTTCTGAGATGGGAAATCCCGCGGTATTATTGAGGAAGCCAAACCCGATCTTCAGCCCGATGGCCTGTAAATTGCTCTCAAGGTTGTGGTAGAGCCACCCCAGGCCGGCGGCGACCAGTGCCAAAAAGACCACTTGACCAATGACCCTCAGCACCCGCACATCACGCAGGAAGGCGGGGATCAAGGTTTGTCCTTTCCCGGATTATTCCACTGATCCACGGAGATGGGCTCAAATTGAGCGTTCAGCAGTTCGCCGGGGTCGGGGCTGCAATTACGGTTGCGATCGTACCAATAGCCTAAGAGATGCTTGGCCTTGACAAACGACCCGCTGGTGGCGAGGCCTTCTCTGATGTTGCCAAAGCTGGCGACCAGGTAGCGGACGCGTAGCAGCGGGCACTTTTCCTGACCGTACCAAGCCTCTAGGAAGGTCCGCGACTGATCGGAAGCCGGTGAGAGGATCACCAGGCGGTATTGAGCGAGCTGAGAATAATCCAAGGCGGGGAGTTTGCCGCTGGAGTTGAAAGTGGAGCGAGACAGGTTATAATAGAACCACCCTGCACCTAGTACAACCAGCAACAAGAGGAGCAACAAGCCGATAGCTCTCAAGCCATGCGCATTCTGAAAGCGGGCAAACATCAAGATATCTCCTTGGCTAGCAGCGATGAAAAAGGAGCACAGCCTGAATCAACCAGGCTGTGCTCCCCTGTTCATTGGTCAGCTGACTAATGCGGCTGTGGCTACTATCTCCAAGCGGGAGCGTAGAGCAAGCCGCCGTTCTTGAAGCTGGCGTTCAAGCTGCCGGCGCGAGGGATCGCTAGCCCGTTGGGTCCCAGGTTTCGCGTGTAGATCTCGCCGTAATTCCCTACCGCTTCGATGGCCTTAACCGCCCAATCCTCATTGAGGCCCAGCTTGGCGCCCAGGCCGCCTTCCTTCCCCAGGAAGCGCAGGATCGAGGGATTATCGCTCTGGAAGCTGGAGACGTTGGCTTGGGTGATCCCCTTCTCCTCAGCGAAGAAGGTGGCGAAGACGGTCCACTTGACGACGTCGAACCACTTGTCGTCACCTTGGCGGGTCAAGGGCCCCAAGGGCTCCTTGGAGATCGTCTCCGGCAGGATGGTCAGGTTGCTGGGATCTTTGGAGATGGTGCGCAGCGAGGCCAGCTGAGACTTATCGCTGGTGTAGGCATCGCAGCCCCCATCGTCGAAGGTGCCGAAGGCTGCCTCAGTCTTGGCGAAGACCTTGGTCTTCAGGGTGAGACCGGCCTCGCGAAAGGCATCGGCCAGGTTGCCCTCGGTGGTCGTCCCGGAGGTCACACAGATGGTCGCGCCGTTCAAATCCTTGAGGGATTTGATATTGTCGCTCTTGCGGACCAGGAAGCCTTGCCCGTCGTAAAAGGTCGTCGGCGCAAAGATGGCCCCGAGCGCTTGAGAGTCGCGGGTGAGCGTCCAGGTGGTATTGCGGATCAAAACGTCAATCTGACTGGTCTGCAGGGCGGTGAAGCGCTCACCGGCGGTCAGGGGAACGAAGTCAATGTCATTCCCAGGATCCAGGCCGATGGCGGCCGCCAACGCCTTGCAATAGTCGACGTCGAATCCACTGAATTGCCCAGTGGCCGAATCAAGGAAACCGAAGCCGGGAAGCGTAGAATTGACCCCACAGATCAGCTTACCTCGGGTCTGGACGTCAGAGAGGGTGTCGGCACTGGCAATGAGCGGCAGCACTACCGCCACAACCAATAGAACAACACCGAGGACCTTCAAGATGCTACGCATGTCTCTACCTCCTGTTTTCTGATTCTTCTAATATACCAGAAGAATCTATGCTTGTCAAACCCAAAGGAGTTGGCACGCCAAGAGATCGTTACCAGGGGGAGACTGTAGGGGCGTATGGCCATACCACTGGTCACAACTTAAGGCATTAAATGGTGATTTCAAGGCGTTTTCCCCACAGCTCCTTCTCCCTCAGGGAGAAGGTTGGGATGAGGGTGTGCAAGCCGTTTGCTTCACCCAACAGGACCAACCCTCACCCCGACCCTCTCCCAAACATGGGAGAGGGAGCAAGCACACGCCGCTAAAATGATGTTCCCAACGGGATAAACACCCTTAAGTTGTGACCAGTGCTCAGGGCGTCCAGCTAAAATCCTGGGGTTATTTTCTCTAATCGTTCGGCAATCCATACTTTAATGATTGATTGGCGGGTGACTCCTAGGCGTTTTGCTTCTCTATCCAGTGATTGGATCATCCAAAGGGGGAAGTCTACATTGACCCGCTTTTGTTCCTGGGCGGGTCGGCGTGCCTTGGAAAGATCCAAATGCTTGGAGATATCCTGTCCTTCATCGAATGCACGATCGAACTCTTCAGCCTTCATAAAGATAGACCTCCTCCCTACGAGATCGCCTGACGGAGATGATGCGCACCC
The DNA here is from genome assembly GCA_913053845.1 of uncultured bacterium. Classification (GTDB taxonomy): domain Bacteria; phylum Bipolaricaulota; class Bipolaricaulia; order RBG-16-55-9; family DRJF01; genus DRJF01. The sequence goes on from CAJXGD010000006.1 coordinate 59,697, forward strand.
CTCTCTGTTTCGCGGAAGGGACGAGGGAGGGGTCTTCTCTACCCCCCCGGCGCGCAGGGCACCACCGCGCTCAAGTGCCACCCTGCCCCATACTCGAAGCGATTGGCCAGATTGCCTTTGGCATCGTAGAGATAGGCCGAATCGCCGTTGGAGTCGCACCAGACGTACCTGAGCGTCCAAAAGAGGTCGGGCGTCTTGCCTTGGCATTTGGTGCTCGAATGGCCCAGCGCCTCCGGCCCGGAATGCACTCGAATCATCTGCTGGCTCTTGAGCACACAGTCCTGCGGGAACCGATAGGCGATGCCTATCGTCTTATTCGGCCGATGCGCCCAGAGCGTCCAGCCGGAGATATCCACCGGCTTGTCGCCCTGGTTGGCGATCGAGACCATCTCGTCTCGGCTGTACTGGCGAATGGTCACCACGCGCACCGCGTAGTGAGGCGCGTTCTTCTCCTGCGGCTTGGGTCCCAGCAGGAACCAACTGCCCAGGGTGATGGCCAGCAGCACAAGGGCGAGAACTAATATTTTGGTCATAGACCCTCCTTAAGCCTTACGGCCCCTTGGTGATCGTGGCCGTATATATATTCTGGTTGCGGCAGCCTTGGGTGAGCGTCTCCAGCTTCTTCGGATCGCAAGGCGGATTGGTCACCGGCTGCGGCTTGACGTCCCGATTGTCCGTCCAGATGACATGGGTCTTCCCTCCAGCCGAAGCGATCGAGATGTAGTCGCCGATGAAGGGCACCCGGCCCCCGCCAAACATCTTCAAGTTAGGGTCGAAAGAGCGATCTGTGACCCGGATGCTCTCAGATGCCGGGAAGTGGACCGGGCAGCCGACGGGCGCCTCGGCATAATAAACGTCCAAACGCCTCATCAAGGGGTTCTTGGGCGAGAATTGCGGATCGTTGCGGCTGTCATACCAGGCGACCTTGACCAGGCCGTCGGCCACGGTCACCGTGGGCATGACCTGGTAGCCGGTCGTTGCCGGAGCCACCACTGCCGGCTTGCTCCAGCGCAGGCCCTGATCGGCCGAGCAGGAGATGACTATCTGGGAACCCTGGTCGGTCAGCTTCTCATCCCAGACGATATAAACGTTCTGGCCATCGGAGGCGGCGCTGGGGAAGCTGCGATGACGAAAACCCGGCGGCACGGTGGCATCCTCGAACACCTGATCGAAGGGCCGGATCTTCTGAATGGGAAAGACCGCCAAGAATGACCGTCCTGCGTCATTGGAAACGGACATGCTGATGCTCTCCCGCTGGTCGCCGGCCAGCTCCTGGCAGCCCTTAAAGCTGCGTACGAAATCGCAGATATTCTGGTCGCGCCAGAAGAGATAAACGTTGCCCTTGGCGTCGGTGGTAATGGTGCAACCTCGCGCCTCGGCGGGGAAACCGGCCAGGCTGGTCTTGGGAGCCAGGACCACCTGAGGGGGTGAAAAGGTCTTGCCGTGATCGGTGGAGCGACTGAAGAGGATGACCGCCGGACTGCGTGTCCAGCCAACATAGATGTTCCCGTCGCTCGGGCCGCCGGAGTTGTCAATGGCCATACAGGGCTTGTCGCTGAAGGCGGTGGTCGGCTCGAGGGTCACCAGAGCAGTCCCCATATATTTGGCGCCATGATCGGCGTAGCGGGCGACGATCACCCCTTCTTTGGAGGAGTTGCCGTAGCCGAAATTGGCCGGGATGATCAGGCCCAGATAGAAAGCGTTGCCCTGACTGTCGAAGGCCAGGACGGGATCACTCATGCCCTGGAAGCCATGAGCCGGCGAGTCGCGGCCTTCAGATGAGATGTCTCCCGGGTAGCCGGGGACGAAGCTGTTGTTCCAAGTCTTGCCTCCGTCGGTCGAGCGATAGTAGCCCATCCAGACGGTGTATTTGAAGGACCGTGATAATTCCAAGCGATAGTCATTGGCACCGGCAACCAAGATATTGGGGTTGGTGGGATCAACGGCGATGGTGGGCTCGTTCTGCGGAAGATTATTGCAATCGAAATTGGGGCCGAAACCGGTATGACAAGGCTGATCGTTGTTGTCATGGATAACCTTGATATTGGGACCTACGATCAAAGCACTGCTGCCACCATATAGAGGGGCACTGCCGAGCCCCAGGCTAACGGCAGTGATCAAGAGGACCAGCGTCAGCCAGCGCCAACTGGAGATATGTTGCATAGCAGGATGCCTCCTTTGCTCTTCTGCGTGATGCTATACCGATGTACATTGATCATATCGCATGTTTTTTGTAGGGGCAACCCCCCGTGGTTGCCCTGAATCCTGGGCGAGCGCCCTGGGCAGGCACAGGGGCCTGCCCCTACAAATTGGGTTCACCATGTCCCATTCGTTGTGGGGGCGAATCTTGTATTCGCCCTGAATCCTGGGCTAACACCGGGGATTAAAATCCCCGGCTACGGTAAGGCAGAAAACCCCTACGGGGTTCCGGCCGTTAACCCTCAAAGAGGGTTTCCCAGCTTTTCGGTAGCCGGGAGATTTATCTCCCGGTTCATTTAACCGTCCCTCACACAAAAACAAAAGCCCCGGATCGTACCCGATCCGGGGCTTGTCATGCACGTTTGAATGGTTAGAAGTTGATGCCGGCGCCGAAGACACCCTCCCACGCTGGGACGGCCGTCACGTCAGCAGTAAGGTTGACCGCGCCCGCCGTGGCGGTGACGATGAACTCCAAGCCACTTAGGGTAACGGTGCCAGACCCTGACAAGGTAGTCACCGTCTCGAAGGTCACGCCGGAGCGCTGTACCGATAGATCGGCTGACAAGCTGGTCAGGCCGGTACCACGAGCGGCATTAGCTGTAAGCGTCAGCGAAGCCGGATTGCTATCCGGATTGAGCGTAGTAGCCAACGTGACGCTTGTGGTGGTCGGCGTCAACGTCGAGTTGAAGTTCTGGACGATGGTCAAGCCACCACTGGAGAGCGTCAGGCTGACACCGCTGAAGAGCTGCTCCGTGATGTTGGTGGACGTCAGAGTTGCGCTCACTGCGCCCAGTGCCGTGTTGAAGCTCAGGCTGGTCATTGAGGAGAACGGGCTAGCCGCTAGACCCGTGCAAGCGTCGGGGTTGAAGCGGAATTCCAGGTACTCGTTCACGTTGACCGGACCGACCGGGATGCCCTCGACCTGGATCTTCTCTACCGCGAAGGTCAGTGGTACACCAGCTGCACCAGCCTCAGCGCAGACCACGCCTGGGAAGGTGTGATGCTTGATGATGTTGTACCCCTGCGGATCCATGCCGATGCCGGTGATGTTGCGCACGGTGATCCCGCTGACCGTCTGGCCTTCAATCGTGATGGTGTCGCCGAAGTTGAAGGTCTGTGAGGCAGCCAGGTAGATTGCCGGTTGCGCTGCTGACGGGCTGGGGAAGCTCGTGTCCTCCAAGATCGCCAGGTTGGTCAAGGTGATTCCGGCGATGGAGATGGAGGCCGAGACCCGCTTCTTGACGAAGAGCAGGCTAGAACTGCCGTCGCTGTTCGTAGGAATGAGGGTGTAGACCGTCTGCGAGTGGGTCTGGGTACCGGCAGTATTATGGATTAGCAGTGTATCGCTGCCGAAGGGCATCGCGAAGACGAACTGGTCGGTGATGTTCAGCGCGCCCAGGGTCGCCTGCAGGTTGGTGATGACATCTTCCAGACCGGTGAAGCCGGCATGAGCGTGGAACCCCAGCGTCAGACCGCTGATCGTCCAGTTGATGTTCATCTCGGTCACGAAGTCGGTCTTGGTCATCGTCTTCTCACAGTTAAAAGTTGTGTTTTCTGAGCCGGGGAAGCTTACGAACGGTAGAGCACCACAAGCGATGGGCTCGACGGTGACGCTAGCGTTGAAGTTTCCGGTGACGTCGGCCCTGGTCACGAAGGACGCAAAGCCTACAGCAAGAATGAGCGCGAGTGCGACTGAGAGAATCTTCCTAGACATTGAGGAGAACCTCCTTTAGAGTTTTGGATCTAGGTGTTGCCGCCTGTGCACAGAGAACGCTTTAGACCCTTATGTAATACCCATCACCTCCGTTTCCGTAGTCTTGCTGACCAGCATTATAACACATTACCGCATCGTTGCCAAGGCTATGCCGATGATCCCGAAGATCAGTCCCACGATCGAGATGATGAAATTCCCGTTGGCTTGCCGCTTAACCCCTTCGAGCTGCTGCTCGGAGGTCGTAGAGGATCGCACCTGGAACTTGCTGATCTTGCTCTGCATCTGGCGGATGGTTTGCTCTTGCTGGTCCAGCCGCCGCTGCATGGCCTGGATCAGGCCCGACTGGCTCTGCAAGTTCTTGATCTGACTGACCAGCTCGGGGTTGGTGCCCGTCTTGGCCTGGATGGCCGCCACCGTGCCCTTGAGCTGATCGAGCTGGCCGTTGCTCTTCTGCTGTTGGTCCGAGACCTGGAAGAGCAGGTTCTGCAGGGCCTTGATGTCCTGCGGCGAGACCTGACTGGGAGCGGGGGCAGAGGCCTTTTGACTCACCTGACCGCCGGTGTTTTTGAAGATATAACGAACGGTGCGGGCGACCATGGTGGCCGCCTGATAGCGGGTGAGCGGTTTATTGCCATTGAAGCGTCCGCCGGGCAGGCCGGTGATGATCCCGCGCTCGACCAGATATTTGATGTCGGCGGCAGCCCAATGGCCGGCCGGCAGGTCCACGAAGAGTGTGCTCGATTTGGCGGCAGATGTGTTCTGCGGCTGATGCACCGGTCCGTCGGCGACGCCGATCGCGCCCAGCCCCCAGACCAACAGCCCCCCTACGAGGATGATGGCAAAGATTCTGGCCTTCATAACTTATCAATCTCCCTTCCCGCGTGATGGGTATTACCTTCGGAATGGTAGGTGCGGAGGGCGGGCAGGGTCAAGGGCGGTTGTCCCTTGGAGGGTTGACACGTGTACGGGTTGACCCGGTCCTCAGGGCGACCACGTAGGGTCGCCCCTACATTGTTTACGGTGGTTGTGTTTTTCTGTAGGGGCAGCCCTATGTGGCTGCCCTGCCATCTAGCGTCGTCACGGCACACTCCCCAAATACCCGTTCATAAACCCAAGGCGCCCGAAGGGCCAGACGCGCAGGAAAGGCTCGCCGATGAACTCCGAGGCCTTGAGGAAGCCCCAATAACGGCTGTCCGAGCTGTTTTCGGTGTTGTCCCCCAGTGCAAAGTATCTCCCCGGCGGCACCTTCCAGACCGAGGTGCCCATCCGACCGCGGGCCTCATAACAGCGGGCGAAGGCCGGGCCATCCAGCGGCTTACCGTTGATGGTGACCTTGCAATTGCCCTTGAGCTGCACCGTTTGACCTCCCACGGCGACCAGCCGCTTGACATAGCGCACCCAGCAGCCGTGACGCGGTCCCCAGTGCCAGAGCAGAAAGCCATCCCGACATTTGGGGGCCGACTCATAGTGCCAGAAGACGATGATGTCCCCCGGCTTGGGGTGCTTGAGCCCCAGATCATAGGAGACTTTGTCCACGAAGAAGCTGTCGCCGGGCATGATGGTCGGCTCCATCGAACCGGTAGGGACCTCCATGCGCACCACCACATAGGACATGGTGAACCAGGCCAGCAGGCCGGCGACGACCAGCACTTGCAGCCAGTCGAGCCCCCATTCCACCCCGGGGCTGGTGGACAGACCCAGGCCGTTGAGCATCCGGGCCAAGAGCGGCTTGGGGCGCTCCGGTTGCGGCGGCTCTAGCTCAGAAAACGGTTGGGCCGGCGTGGGGTCAGAGGCGGGGTTCTCCGCTGGTGTCTCACCGGGATCAAATTTATCTTCGAATGACATGGATTATGGTCGCTTGGGCCGCAGATAGGTCAGCCTGGCGCGCCTTACCCGTCCACGCTCGACCTGCTCGATGCGCTCGATGCGAGGCGAATAGAGCGGAAAGACCTTTTCCACCCCGATCCCTGAGGAGCTCTTGCGCACGGTGAAGCTCTTAGAGGCGCCCTCGCCGCGCACCTGGATGACGATCCCCTCGAAGAGCTGGATGCGTCTTTTGCCCTCGCGACCGGTCTTGCCCATACTCACATGCTCGTAGACGCGGATCAAGTCACCGGCACGAAAGTCTGGCAGGTCCTTGCGAATAAACTCTTGTTCCAAGGCACGAATCTGTTCATTCATGCTAACTCACTCCTCTTGAATCACAGTGCGGCTACGCAGCCGATCGAGCACGATGGCCACCGCAGCCCGCACCGATAAATGGTTATAGTCGCCCGGTCCCTCTAGTGGCGGGAGGAGGCAATCCAACATTTCGCGCGCCGCTTCGGCCAAGCCCCAACCGGTCCCGAAAAGCAGATAAACCGGCTGACGTTCCCGCTCAAGCTGGGCACGGAGCCGGTCAAAGCCGATCGGCCTCCCCTGGAGCCGGCGGGCGGAGGTCCCGACGAGCAGCGGCCTTTGCCCTTCTGCTGCGAAGACCTGCCGCAGGCTATCTTCTAGGGTAGCAACTATGGTCACCTGCTGCAAGGCCTCACGGCGATGGCTGGGCTCCGGCTCGGCGCTCAGCCAGTAGCGCAGCATCCGCTCGGCTATCCGGCGCTGCGAGGGCAGGGGGTTGATCAGAAAATAGCGGCGCACCTGGTAGGTGTGGGCCGAGCGGGCGATGTCGGTCAGATCCAGACCGGTGATCGCCGAGGCCACGCTCTGGCCGGCGCGATTCAAGACCGGATAATGCAGCAGGCCAAGATACAATTCTGCCATGATTTTTCATGATTCTTGTAGGGGCAGCCCTATGTGGCTGCCCTGCCTTTATCCGGGCGACCACGCAGGGTCGCCCCTACATTATGACCACGCAGGGTCACCATGACCACGCAGGGTCGCCCCTACGAATTCAACAATTCCGGCCTATTCCGTCTCGTCTTCTCGGCCGCCTGCTCGCGGCGATAGCGCGCGATGGCTGCGTGATCCCCCGAAAGTAGCACATCCGGCACCCGCAGGCCGCGGTACTCCTCCGGGCGGGTGTACTGCGGCGGTCCCAGCAGCCCCTCGAATTCGCCGGAGAACGAATCCCGTTCGGGCGAAGCGGCGTTGCCCAAGGCACCCGGCACCAGCCGGCCCACCGCCTCGGCGACCACCGCCGCGGCCAACTCGCCGCCGCTCAGGACGTAATCACCGATGGAGAGCTCTTCATCGGCCAAGTGGTTCACCCGCTCGTCCAGCCCCTGATAGCGTCCGGCCAGCAGGAGCAAGCACTCATGGGTGACCAGAGAGCGCGCGCGGGCCTGATTGAAGAGCGCTCCGCGCGCCGAGAGCAGCACCACCCAGGGCTTGGCATCGACCTGCCCCGTGATCGCCTCCACTGCGCGAAAGCAGGGCTCCGGTTTGAGCACCATCCCCGGCCCTCCGCCGTAGGGGCGATCATCCACTTGACGATGGGGACCCTCGGCGTAGTCGCGTAGGCTATGCGTAAAAATCTCCAGTAGCCCCTGCTCCTGCGCTGACCGCAGGACGCCGGCAGTGAAAAAACCGGTCAGCATCTCCGGAAATAAACAGACGATATCTATGTGCATCGTGGCTTTAACGCTGCCGGACGTCTTTGGCCGTGAGGGTCTTGGGACCTGCCGGCCGCGCTCGCCGGCTCCTGTTGCGCGGACGGGACGGGGCAGACTGCTCCTCAAGCACGTCGAGGATCGCCTCCTTGCCCTGGCCGGCCGCTGCCGCGTTCATCACCTGGCGGATCGCCTCCACCGTCCGGCCGCCCCGACCCAGCAAGCGCCCCAGGTCACCTCGCGCAGCGGTGAGATAGAAGAGATCAATTTTGGTAGTCTCCACGCGGGAGATCTGCACCCGCCCCGGCTCATCGAGCACCGAGCCCAGGAGATATTTCAGTAAGCGAAGCAGCATATCGGGTAGGGGCACCCCTTGTGGGTGCCCAGAGATTCAGGGCGAATACAAGATTCGCCCCTACGCGCCAAAAGCATCCGGTGCCGTTGGTTCTTCCTCGCCATCGGCATCCGGCGGCGCGGCTTCAGCCTCCGGAGCTGCCACCTCGGCGACGGGCTCAGGCGCCGGTTCGACCGCGACCGGGCTCATCCCGTGAAACTGAGCCAATACGCCCAGCTTGGATAACAGGTCACGCACCGGCTTGCTGGGCTGCGCCCCTTGCTGCAACCAGCGCAGCGCCTCTTGGGTATTGACCTGCAACTCCTCGCTCCGAGGGTTAAAGTGGCCCAGATCGGCGACGATCCTGCCGTCGCGCGCCCGACTGCTTTCGGCCACCACCACCCGGTAAGCCACCTGTTTGCGCCGTCCCCGGCGCTGCAAACGAATTTTTACGCTCATACTACTCCTTTCCTGACCTTGGGTTGATTACGAGTTTATCGGCCAAATGGGCCCAATGAACCCATCTTGCTCAGTTGTTTCATCATGCGCTTGGCCTCGGCGAAGCGTTTGAGCAGTCGATTGACATCGCTCACCTGACTGCCGGAGCCGCGGGCGATGCGTTTCTTTCGCTTGCCATTGAGTATCTCGGGCTGCGCCCGCTCCTGGGAGGTCATCGAATTGATGATCGCGGTCACGCGGGTCAGCTCGCGCTCGTCCACCTGGGCCTGGGCCGGCCGCATCCCGCCCAGGCCGGGCAGTTTCTCCAGGAGTTTATTGATCGGCCCCAGGGATCGGACCTGTTCGAGCTGCTCCTTGAAATCTTGCAAGGTGAAGCTCTCGGATTGGATTTTTTGGGCCAGCGCTTCGGCCTGCTTGGTATCTATCACCTTTTCGGCCTGCTCGATCAGGCTCAGGACGTCGCCCATCCCCAGGATGCGCTGCGCCAGGCGATCGGGATAAAAAGGTTCTAAATCTGCAAGCTTTTCACCCACGCCGCTGAATACTATCGGCACGCCGGTCACCTGGGCCATGGAGAGCGCCGCCCCGCCGCGGGCGTCGCCGTCGAGCTTGGTGAGGAT
>CAJXGD010000007.1 GCA_913053845.1 uncultured bacterium
CAGCAGGCGCTCTAACTCCGCGATCCGTTCCTCAGACTGGCTATCTGCTCTCCCGCGGTCAAAGGCTTGGGGAGCGTGTTTGAGGAGCTCCTGCCTCCAATGAGACAACAGCGAACCTCTGATGTTCTGTTCCCGGCAGACCTGGGCCGGGCTCTTGGCCCCGGTCAGCACTTCTAACACCACCTGGGCTTTGAATGCCGGTGTGAATCTACGTCGCTTGCTCATCGTGGCCCTCCTTCCTGGACTCTACCCTTCTCTAAGAGATCTGTCCAATCCTGGGGGTCCACTACAGTCCCCGACTTGCTCCAATAGAGCTTAGGGAGCAGCAGTCCCTGCTCTTTCCAGTGGATCAGGTCTTTGGAGGTTGCCAGGGCCAGCTTGGCCGCCTGGCCATCGTAGGCGGTGTAGGTCAGATAATAAGTATCGCCGAACTGAACGATGCGGGGGTCCTCCACGCCGCGCCGCTCGTAATCATGCTCCGGAGTAAGCACCGGTTGAGCCAGGCGCTCGAAGTGTAGGCCGTCCCGGCTGCGGGCCAAGCCGATGCGCGAGACCCCTTGGCGGTCCTGCGCGCGGTAGAGCAGATAAATGCTGTGATCCCTGACTATCGCTGCCGGGTTGAAGACCGCACGGCTCTCAAACCCCTGGCCTTGAGGAAGGAGGATAGGATTCCCTGAGTATTTGATCCAAGACCCTGTAGGGGGAAACATCGGTTGGCCTAGCAACGTTACCAGCATCGTAGCCAGCAACAAGGCGATCAACGCCAAACGAATCATGGTAGGCCTGCCTTTGCCCCTATATCAGGAGCTTTTCGTTGCAGATATAAATGAACGGCCTTTCTTGGTGTGACTCCGGCGCTGCTTGCTGCCACAGGAACCACGCACGACCAGTTCCGTAGCCAGTTTGATCTGGACCGCAGGTTGCTCTGGTTCCTCCACGAGCTCGATCAGTCTCTTAGCAGCTGCCCTGCCCATCTGCTCAGCGAACACCCGCATGGTGCTCAAGGGAGGGTCGGTATGTCGCGCGATAGGACCATCATCGAAGCCGACGATAGCCACGTCTTCGGGAACCCGGAGACCGGCCTCTTTAATCACCTGCATCGCCCCGATAGCAGTAGCGTCATTGGCGGCGAAGACCGCAGTGGGAAGCTCGCGGTCCAGCAGGCGCCGCATGGCTATTCGACCGTACCTGCTGCCATCATCATACCGGTCGTTGGGTTCTTGCACTCCTTCTGCCACTAGCGCTTGTGCATAACTGAGCCCCTGGGCGGCCAGGGCTTGTTTGTAGCCTGTAAAGCGCTCCGCAAAGCTTAAATCGCAGAGCCGTTCGACGATAAACCCGATTCTTTGGTGACCCAACTTCGCCAAGTGGACCACGGCCCGGTAGGCACCGCCTACGTTGTCAATCACTACGCTGTCTACCTGGGTGTCATTAAGATGGTTATCGACTAAAACAACGGGAATTCCCCTGCCCTTAAGCTTTAACACTAGATCTTCTTTGAAGTCACAGCCGGCCAGAATCAGGCCATCCACGCGCCGGGTCTGGATGACGCGGGGAAGCGCTTCGGAGCTGTCATTGGTGGCGAATACCAGGTGGTAGTACTTTTCGCTGGTGACAGCTTCCACACCGGACATGATCTCACCATAAAATGAAGCCGGGCGCAGGGACTGCCGCCGGTTGACCAAGAATCCCAGATTCTCTGTTTTATTGAGCACCAATCCTCTGGCAGCACCGTTGGGGAAGTAACCCAACTGTTTGGCGACTTTCAGAATCTGGGCTCGCCTCTTCTCGCCGACCCCTCCTTTGTGGTTGAGGGCGCGCGAGACGGTCGAGGGAACGGTCCCTACCTGCTTGGCGATGTCCTTGATGGTAACTCTCATTGGTTCTAGCCCCTGCCAACGCAAACGATTGCTCTATACTATTCTTTATAGCATAGTTATTCCATTTTGTCAAGGGCTTTTAGAACGCAAACGTTTGTTCATTAAGTGAACGTACGCGTGGGAAAAGGGATAAGCGCGGTGAGGGCGTTCTACATTGATTGCCGGGTCACTCGACCCACGCTACAATGAAATCATTATGTCCCAATCGCCTATCACTCCTGCATTGCTAGCACCTCTAGTCAAGCAAGCCCAGCAGGCTCTTCCCCAACTCCGAGCGGATTATCAGCTGCCATCTGGTGAAAAACTGCCTCTCTACTTCGCCGGGCTCAAAGGGGGACAGCTCCGTTTTGGCTGGTTCGCTCGGGATCTATTGACTTCAGCGCTCATGCTGGATGATCCTGTCTGGCTGCACTCTACGGCGATCTTTGCCTTGGAGACGCTGGGGGGGGAACAGGACGCCCAGACCGGAGAGGTGCCCGGCCGAGTCATTCACGAGTTCAACCGGGTCATCATTCGTGATCAGGACACACGCTATAACGCCGGGGATACAACTGCCTTACTCTTCGTAGTCTTAGGACGCGCCTTAAGACAGGGAAGGATGCCATTTCTAGAGGACTATCGCCCCCAGCTCGCTTTAGCAGCCGGATATCTATGCTCTTGCATCCAGGATGGCTTGTATTGGGAGGATCCCCGCAGGAGCGGCGCAGAGCGCTATGCCTTGAAATCAACTTACTGGAAGGATTCTTGGGTGCCTCAGCGCAAAGACGCGGACCCAGATTACCCAGTTGTCTATACATTGGTGCAGGCTCAAGCGGTGGCCGCGCTGCACGCTGCGGCGCGCCTGGCCGCTGCCGGCTGGCTCACCCAGGATGAGCTAGATTTCGAGGCTTTAGCTCAGGAGTTGTCCCAAGCCCTCTGGACCAACCTTTGGGATGAACAGACCCGCTTTCCCTTGATCGCTTGGGACCGGCGCGGCCCCATCCCGGGGCTCGCCTCCGATGGCTTGCATCTGCTAACTTACTTGGAAAGCTCCGAAGTGCCTCCGGACAAACTAGCAGCGCTGGCGGCCGGTGCGGCCTCATTGGCGACAAACTACGGCTATCGCACTTATGCGCCCGGTCAGCCAGACTACGATCCGGAGAGCTATCACTGGGGCTCCATCTGGCCCTTTGACAATTTCTTCATCGCCCTGGGAGCAAAGAAACATAAGTTAGCCAGAATATTCAAAGTCGCTTCTTCTATAGCGAATGGCCTGGTTCAGATGGGCTTTACCGAGCTATGGTACGACCACAATAGCCACCCCATTCCGGTGGGCTCGGACTTACAGTTATGGTCGGCCCTCGCGCCCCAAGCGTTGCTACGCCTGATTAGCTAACTGATCGCTGGGATAGAGGCGAGCTTGAGAGTGCTGGGGCAGGTGACCGATCCGGTCGTCCACCAGGCAGAAAAGTGCTATGATAGAATCAAGAGCAGTCATGCCTGGCTCACTAGCCAGAGGTCGGCCGTGACCGGTAGCTCGAGCAGGTCGTTCCCTAGGAGGCGCGTCGAGAAGAATAACACCTTAAGGGGCCGCTCAGCTCAGGACGGTCGTGGAAGGGACAACTCTGGCACTTGTCAAACTGAGCTTGTTGCGTTATAATAACTTGCTTAGAGTAGTAGTCCTAACCTAGAAGACCAGCTCAATAGACATATCGAGAGGCGAAAATCTACCACTTCGTGTCCGATCAACAAAGCGTTATTGACCCCAAGATGAGGGCTCTCGACAGGGTATCCATCCCATTCCCGCTTGATTCACAGAGGAGGTGCCCGTAAGCATGGATATTACAGACCTACGGGCTAAAGATACCAAAGCACTAAAAGCATTAGCTGATCAGTACGACGTTAATGGCCTCTCGCGCATGAAAAAAGAAGAATTGATCTGGGCCATCTTGGACGCGAGTGCCCGGCGTGAGGGGCTGAGCATCAAGGATGGCGTCTTGGAGGTTTTGCCGGATAATTTCGGTTTTCTGCGCGATGCTTCCTGTTTGCCGGGTAAGAACGATATCTACGTCTCGCCTTCTCAGATCAAGCGCTTTAGCCTGCGAGACGGTGATGTGGTGCGCGGCACCGTCCGGCGGCCTAAATCCGATGAGAAGTATTTCGCCCTGCTCAAGGTGCAACAGATCAATTTTCAAGACCCCAATGCGGTGCGCCATCGCAGCGATTTTGGCGATCTGACGCCCTATCACCCCACCGAACAGCTCAAGCTGGGCTATGATCCCGAAGAATACTCTACACGGATCATAGATTTGTTCGCCCCCATCGGCAAGGGACAGCGCGGCCTGATCGTCTCTCCTCCCAAGGCGGGCAAGACGACCCTGCTGAAAAATCTGGCCCACGGCATCATGGCCAATCATCCGACCATCAAGCTGATCGTGCTCCTGGTGGACGAGCGCCCCGAAGAGGTCACCGATTTCAAGCTCTCACTGCAAAATGGCCCCCATGACCCGCGCTACCAGCCGGAGGTGGTGGCAGCAACCTTCGATCAAAAGCCGGAGATTCACACCCATATCACCGAGTTGGTCATCGCCAAGGCCAAACGGCTGGTGGAGCATGAGTTCGATGTGGTCATCCTGATGGACAGCATCACCCGCCTGGCCCGAGCCTATAACTTATCTATCACCCCCAGCGGCAAGTTGCTCTCTGGTGGCATTGACCCCACGGCGCTCTATAAGCCCAAGGAGTTCTTCGGCGCGGCGCGCAACCTGGTAGATCTGAGCGCCGAGCGCGATGAGCGCGACCTGCCCCGCACCTGTGGCAGCTTGACCATCATCGGCACCGCGCTGGTGGACACCGGCAGCCGGCTGGACAGCGTAGTCTTCGAGGAGTTCAAAGGCACCGGCAATATGGAACTGATCCTCGATCGTGGTCTGTCCAACAAGCGCATCTTCCCGGCCATAGATCTGGAACTGACCGGCACCCGCAAGGAAGAGCTCCTGCTAGATAAGCAGACCCTGCGCAAGGTCTGGATTCTGCGCAAGATGATCAGCGGTAGCAAGGACAAACAGGACGCCTTGGAATATATCATCAATGGCATGAGGAAGACTGAGAATAATGAGCAATTTCTGGAATTGATGAAGAATGAATGAGCGGCAACTCTCCCCGGCACCGGCCGGCTCTCGGCGCTGATCCTCTACCCATTGGCTATGCACCGGCTGTGCATCCGAGGTGGCCGGCCCCTGCGGGGCAGGTTGCAGGTCGAAGGGGCCAAGAACAGCGCCCTCAAGCTCTTGGTGGCCTCCTTGCTCACCGAGGAAGAGTTGCTGTTAGAAAATGTCCCGGAGAACCAGGACGTGCGCACCATGACCGGGATGCTCCGGGCGCTGGGCCAGAGGGTGGATCATCTTGCCCCTGGCCGGTATCGCCTCTCTGGAAGCGGTGAGCTGCTCGGCAGAGCTCCTTACGAGCTGGTCCGACTCATGCGGGACTCTTTCACCGTGCTGGGCCCACTGCTGGCCCGCCTGGGCCGCGCCGAGGTGCCGCTGCCCGGCGGCTGCAATCTGGGTCCCCGCCCAGTCAATTTTCACCTGTCAGGTCTGCGGGCGCTGGGAGCTCAGATCGAGTTGGTCGGCGGGGTGGTCCAGGCCAGCGCCAGGCGCCTGCATGGCGCCGAGATTCGGCTTGATTACCCCTCGGTGGGGGCGACCGCCCATCTGCTGATGACCGCGGCCCTGATCCCGGAGCGCACGCTGATTCAAGGGGCTGCCCAGGAGCCGGAGATTACCGATCTGATCCAGTTGCTGGGCCGGATGGGTGCGGCGGCGCGGCGGGTGGGCCAGGCGATAGAGATTCGCGGAGCCACCAGACTAGGGGGCGCGCGGCAGCGGGTGATCCCCGATCGGGTGCAGGCCGGCAGCTATGCGCTGGCCGCGGCGATCAGCGGCGGGGAGCTGAGCATTGGCTGTCGGCCGGATCATCTGCGTTCTCTGATCGGCGAGTTGCGCCAACTGGGCATGACCATCTCCGAAGAACCGGAGGCTTTGCGCGTGCGTGGCGGCCCCTTGTGCCGTAGTCTCAGCCTGGAGACGCGGCCTTACCCCGGCTTTGCCACCGACTTCCAGCCCCAGATGACCGCCCTGCTCAGCCTGGCTCCTGGGGAGAGCCGGCTGCGGGAGACGGTCTTTCCCAGTCGCTTCGGCCACGTCCCAGAGTTGCTGCGCTTGGGGGCCGATATCAGCGCGCACGGTGATACCCTATTGATCCGAGGGGTCGAGCAATTGCAGGGCGCGCGGGTGCGGGTGAGCTCCATCTGCGCCGGTGAGGCGTTGGTGCTGGCCGCTCTGGCCGCCCGCGGCGAGACGATCATCGAGGATGAGGGGCATTTGCAGCGACGCTACAACCATTTGGCCCGGCAGTTGGCCGCGTTAGGAGCCGATGTCTCGTACAAAAACGAAGCTTAAGCCCAGCGGGTCGCTCAGCGAAGATCGCGCCGGCAAGCGTGCCCGACTTTACGGGAAAGAGAAGGCCATTCTGGTCGGCCTGGAGCTGGGCCGCCAGGGCGACTGGCGCGAGCTGGAGTCGCTGGAGGAGCTGCGGGCACTCAGCCGCACCGCCGGGATAGCTGTCCTGCGGGTGCTGCGCCAAAGGCGGGTGCGGCCGGACCCGGCCTACTTCATCGGCAAGGGCAAGGCCGAGCAGCTCAGAGAGTTGGCCCAAGAGAGTGAGGCTCAGGCGATCATCTTCGATGAATCGCTCAGCCCGGCTCAAGGGCGCAACCTCGAAGAGGCCATCGGGGTCAAGATCATCGACCGGACCCAGCTGATCATGGACATCTTCGCCCAGCGGGCCCAGAGCGTGGAGGCCAAGTTGCAGGTCGAACTGGCCCAGTTGCAATATCTGCTGCCCCGTCTGCGCGGCTGGGGGGAGGCGCTCAGCCGGCTGGGTGGCGGCATAGGCACCCGTGGCCCCGGCGAGATGAAGCTGGAGATGGAGCGGCAGACGATCCGCCGCCGCATCCGCTTGATCGGGGAGCGGCTGGGCCGGGCCGAGCGCCAGCGGGCCGAGCGCCGGCGGCGCCGCGTGCGGGCGGCCATCCCGCAGATCGTGCTCATTGGCTATACGAATAGCGGGAAATCCACCCTGCTCAATCGCCTGTGTGGCGCCAAGGCCGTCGTTGCCGACCGGCTCTTTGCCACGCTCGATCCCTTGGTGCGCCGAGCCCGACTGCCCGATCATCGTCGGGTGACTTTTATTGACACCGTCGGCCTGATCCGCAAGCTTCCTCCGCAACTGGTCCCGGCTTTCCATTCGACCTTGGAGGCAGTGCGCCAGGCCGACCTGCTGTTGGGCGTGCTGGATGGCTCCTCCGAGGGGCTGGCCGTGCAACTGGAGACCATCCGGGCCACTCTGGCCGAGCTCTTCGGCCAGGAGCCCTGGCCACCGCTGATCCATCTGCTCAACAAGATCGACCGGATCAGCGAACCGGAACAGCGTCGGCGCTTGGAGCTCTTTCGCTATCGGTTGCCCCAGGCCCTGCCGCTCTCGGCGCTCACCGGCGAGCAGATGGAACAGCTCTGGGAGCAGATCGCTCGGGGCTTGGGTCAGCGGCTGCGGCTAGTCGAGCTCGAAATCCCCTACCGGCAGGCTTGGCTGATCGAACGGCTGCACCGCTGGGGCGAGGTCACCGCCGAGCGATACGGCGACGAAGGGGTCACCATCGAAGCGTTGCTAGAGCGTCGCAGCCTGGCCGAATTGCAGCGCGCCCTGAGCCAAGCTCCAGAGGGAGACTCAGGCGTGCTGCTCACCTGGAGGGAGAGCAGAGCTTAAAGAGCAGCGCCTCCACCCAGAGCTGGCGGTTGGCGTTGCTCTCGAAGTCGGTCCGGCTCAGCTCCAGCTCGGCGATCAGCTTGGGTAGCTCTGCTGCAGAGCGCCGGCCCTCACCCAGCGCTCGCTCCAGCTCGGGCAGGCGATCGCAGTTCCAGATGAGCTCGGTCCGGCCGTAGCTCAGCAGCAATAGGTCGCGCTGCCAGGCCAGCAGCTCCTCCAGCCAGTAGCCCAAGGCCTCTGGGAGCAGCTTGCTCAAGGCCAGGGCGATCTCTAACAGCTCATGGGTCGCCAGGCCGGGCAGCCGGCTGAGCAGTGCCAACGCCGCCTCGCGCTGGCGCGGGGGCACCTCGTCCGGGGAAAGCTTCTGCACCAGTGCTGGGCCGTCCAGCTCGGCCAACTCGCTCTGGGCTTGCTGCACCTGCTCCAGCAGCTCGCCGGGTAATGGCTGGCCGGGGGAGAAGCGCTCCAACCGCTCCGGGCGATCTTGCAGGAAAGCCATCAGCCAACCTAGCTCTTCACTGCTGAAGCCACGCTGGGCCAGTTGCCGGGTCAGCTCGGCGCGGCTCAAGTGGGGCAGCTTGATGATCTGGCAGCGGGAGATGATCGTGGGCAGCAGGCGCGGGCGGGCGGTCAGCAGGAGGAAGGTCAGATAGGGCGGAGGGGCTTCCAGTAGCTTGAGCAGACTGTTGGCCGCCTCCAGGCTGAGCGCTTCGGCCTCCTCGATCAGGTAGATCTTGCGTGCGGACTCGCTGGGCGGGTAGAGCGCATCGCGCTGCAGCCGGCGGATCTGCTCGATGCCGATGCGCTTATTGCCCTTGCGTAGCCAGCGGACATCCGGATGGGAGTCGCGGTCCAGCTTACGACAGGTGGGACAGTGGCCGCATGAGCCTGAGGGGCAGTATAAACGCCGCAAGAAGACCCTGGTGCTCTGGACGGCGCTGGCACCGATCAGCAGATAAGCATGGCTTAAACGGCCTTGAGCCAGGGCGGTCTCCAGCAATTCTGGGGCGAGGGGCATGGCTGGCCGCGCAAACTGCAGCGTCTAGCTGCGCCGCCCGCCCAGGAAGATCATCACGAAGTAGAGCAGGTTGAGCACCGCCGAGGCGGCAGCGGCCACATAGGTCAGGGCGGCGGCATTGAGCACCTGGCCCACGGCAGCCAACTCCTGATCGCTGCTCACCGCACCGGACTGGCGCAATAGCACCAGCGCGCGGCGGCTGGCGTTGAACTCGACCGGCAAAGTGACCAAGGAGAAGAGCACCGCCAGCGAATAGCCCAAGATGGCCAGCAGCATCAACGGCCCAAAGAATTTGGGGATGAAGAAGCCGGCCAGCAGCAGGGGAAAGGCCAGTTGACTGCCGAAGTTGGCCGCGGGCACGATGGCCGAGCGCCAGACCAAGGGGCGATAGTTGGCCGCATCCTGCAGGGCGTGGCCTGCCTCGTGGGCCGCGATGCCGATGTCGGCCAGCGAGCGGCTCTCCGGTTGAGAGAGGCGCAGGACCTTTTGGCGCGGGTCATAATGATCGGTCAATTTACCCTGGATGGCCTCGATGGCCACCGGTTGAGGCAGAGTGGCCAGGATGCGCCGGGCCGTCTCCCGCGCCGTCAGCCCGGAGGAGGCCGCGACCTGGGAGTAGCGTTTGTAAGTGCTCTTGACCTTTGCTTGCGCATAGAAGGCCAGCAAGATCGCTGGGCCTACGATGATCAGCCACATCGGATCGAAGAAGAACATAGTTTGTATCTCACCTCAACTTCCAACGGCTACGCTGTATTCTACCGGCTAGAGCGGCGGCCTGCAAACCCTTCCCCCTTAGTCTTGGTGGGCTTCGCAGCCAGCCACTAAGCTGGAAGGGAAGCTATGATCCTCAAACTGGAGAGGCGCCAGTGCTCCTTGCTCTTGACAGAATGACCCAAATAACACATATTATTTGTATAAAGCATATATCTAATAGCATATTAGGCGACGGAAAGGGCGGCTTCCCTTATGACGAATGGGGCATTCGCCTGGGCAAGCTGCCTCACTGGGTTGCGGTAGGGGATGTCAACGGAGATGGGCATATGGGCATGTTGCTCTGTGGAACTCAGTTTCCAGCTTCCACCCTCCCATCCTTGAGTCGGACCGCGCGCTCGCCGTAGCCGGCCGCTGCCGGGTCGTGCGTTACTAACACGACCGTCCGTCCCTCCCCATGCAGCTCCTGGAGTAAGGCTAGCACCTGAGCGCCCACCTGAGAGTCCAGATTGCCGGTGGGCTCATCTGCCAGGATGATCGGTGGATCGTTCGCCAGCGCGCGGGCGAGCGCCACCCGCTGCTGCTCCCCTCCGGAGAGCTCTGTCGGCTTGTGCTCCGCCCGTTCGGCCAACCCAACTCGCCTGAGCAACTGCCGGGCTCGCTCGCGCCTGATTCGCCGGGGAACTCCACGCAAGAGCAGCGGTAACTCCACGTTCTCTGCCGCGCTCAGCGGCGAGATCAAGTTGAAGGTCTGGAAGAGGAAACCCACCCGCTCGCTGCGCCAACGGGCTAGGTGATCTTCGCTGAAGCCGGTCAGGTCCTGGTCTCCCCAGCATATTCGCCCGGCAGAAGGTCGATCCAGCCCACCTAGGAGCGCCAGCAAAGTAGACTTGCCGGAGCCAGAAGGCCCCATGATGGCCAGAAATTCGCCGGTGGCGATCTCCAGGTCCAGACCGCGCAGTGCCGGTACCAGCGAGCGGCCTACCGAGTAAATTTTCCTGACCCCTTCAAGTTTGAATCCCAATTTCATCGCTTCTTCACTTTCGTCGGCTAAACTGTTATGATTATACTCCAAATAGCCAGACCGAGGTGACCCTAACTCCCATGAGGTATCTAAGCAAAGTTATCGTCCTGACGCTGCTAGTCTTTATCGCCGTCGGCCAGGCCGCCGGGGCCGCACCGCTCAGCAGGTTGCTGCAATTGGCCGGTCAAGATGCGCTGCCGGAGGTGCGCCAGGCCGCAGCGCTGGCGCTCACCCCCGCCCTGGTCGCCTCCGCCGCTTGGAGCAACGATGATCTGGGCCAGCTTGCTCGGCAAGGCGCCTCCGGCGAGCTGCGCGCTGCCGCCGCCCGCGCCCTGGGCCAAAGATTGACAGAGCGAGCCGGCAGCCTGACCCAACTGGAAAAGCTGGCCGCCTCCGGCCGCTTCCCCGAAGTGCGGGCCGCAGCCGCCCAAACCCTGCGCAAATCCCTGTTGCAAAGCGATCTTTCTCTCGATGCTCTGAGTCGGCTGGCCCGGCAGGGTGCCTCTCCTGAGCTGCGCCGCGCCGCCGTACCGGCCCTGGCACGCGGCTTGACTGACTCCCCTGGGCACACGACCGCCGAGTTGCTCCATGAAGCAAGTTTGGGCGACTCGACCGCCTATCGGCTGGCCGCAGCTCAGGCGTTGGCCGCCAGGCTGACCGACTCGGCGCTTCATACGCTCAGCCAGGTGGAGCTACTGGCCATCAGCAGCGGCCAAAAGGTCAATTTGCCCCAACGGATTGAAGGCGCCAACGCCCAGTTGCGCGCCGCCGCTGCCGGACTCTTTCAGGCCAAACTCGGGCAGGCCAGTTGGAGCCTGGAGGCCCTGGAAGCGCTAGCCGCCGACGAGAGCGCAGCGCCCGAACTGCGCCAGGCTGCCGGTCTGGTGCTCTCCCAGCGGCTCTTGCAGGCCAATCTGCCCCTGGCCGAGTTGGAGCAGATTGCCCTCGATGCGACGCCCCAGCTACGCGCGGCCACTCAGGAGGCACTGGTGCAGGCGCTGGTCGGCGCGGTCGGTCGGCGAGCCCTGACCTTGCAGATGCTGACCGAATCGGTGGCCAAAGCGCCAAGTAAGGAGTTGGCCGAAGCGGAGGCTAACGCCGTATTTATCCTGCTGCGCGCGGCGCTGGTCGCCCCGGCGGCCCAAGTGAGCATAGAGGCCATCGCCAACGGTGAGTCGGTTCAGATAAACGGCCTTCAGATAGACGGCTCCTTGCTCGCTTTCCGCCGGGTGGCCGGGGAGTTTCTCACCGGGATTTATACCTTCTTCGGCTTCGGCGGCCGCCTGAGCAACCCGCTGGAGCAACTGAGCGCGATCGCCGGTAATCCCAGGCTTTCCGAGGAGTTTCGCGCCGCCGCCGGGCGGGCACTGGTGCAGGTTTACTCGGCCCAGCGCGGCCGAGCTTTGCAAGATCTGGCGCAACTGAGCGCCTGGCTGGAGCAGCTTGGCCAAGAGCTCACTCAGGGACAGCCAGATCAGGCCCAGGACACGCTGGGGCACGTCAAGAACCTGTTGGCTGCCGAGCGCTCGCTGCTCCAACTGACCGCCGAAGTCGGCGGCCAACTCACCGCCAGTCAACTATTAGCTGAGGCAATCCCCAAGCAGGTGGCCCGCCTGGAGCAGGCAGTTAAGCAAGGAAGCCTGCTGCTGGCGCGCTCCAGCATCGGCCAGATCGAGCGGGATTTTCAACCGCTCCGGGGAGGCTTGGAGCGGGCGCCCGATCTGAGCCTGGCTGAGCTGGAGCAGATCGCCGCCCAGGGCGCGACGGCCGAGCTGCGTCAGGCGGCCGGCGAGGCTCTCTCGGAGCGCTTCCTGCGCGACTCGCCCGGCCTAAGCGCGCTAGAGCAACTGGCGCTCTCCGCCGGGTCAAGCGAGCTGCGCCAGGCGGCGGTGGCAGCGCTGACTCTCGCATTGAGCACGGCCCAACCGGATCTCGATCGGCTCTATCGCCAGGCTTTGCAGGGCGCGACGGCCGAGCTGCGCCAGGCGGCCGCCCAAGCGCTGCTGCGCTCGCCGGCGCTGACCAGGCTCTCTCTGACCCAACTGCAAGCGCTGGCCGATGGCGCCTCGGTCCAGATCGGCCAATTGACCATTGACGGCGGCAATACAGAGTTGCGTCAGGCCTTCGCTGAGGCACTGGGGCAGCTTTGGCTCTCCGGCGCCGAGCCGGAGCAGAAGCTTGAGCAGTGGGCGGTGCAAGGGGCCACGCCCCAGTTGCGCCAGGTGGCGGCCCAGGCCCTGGCACTCCGCTTCGCCCGGCCGGAGGGACCTACGCTGGATAGTCTATTAGCGCTGGCCGTCTCCGGGGCGAGTCATGAGCTGCGCCGGGCGGCGGCCGAAGCGCTCAGCCGGCGCCTGATCGCTTCCGACCTGAGCGAGAGCGATCTTTTCGCGCTGGTGGCCGAGCATACCCGCTTTTTCGGCGCTATCCCCCAGAGCAGCCCGGAGCTGAGCCGGGCACTGGCCCAGGCGCTGGCTAACCGTTTGGCCAATGCCCCTTGAGCGCGCGCGGCTGATCGAGTCTGGCACGGGGGAGGCCGCCTGGAACATGGCACTGGACGAAGCGTTGCTGCGACTGCAATCTCAGCGATGTCAAGCCACCTTGCGCTTCTACGGCTGGACGGTGCCCACACTCTCCATCGGCTATTTTCAAAAGCACTCAAGCGTCGATCAGGAGGCCTGTCGCCGCAAGGGAGTAGCTTGGATTCGGCGACCCACCGGCGGGCGAGGGGTGCTGCACGATCGGGAGCTGACCTACAGCTTCACCTCTGGTCTGGACGGCCTGCCGCCGGGGGTCAACGGGGCGCACCGGCGGATCAGCAGTGCCCTGGCGCGCGGACTGCACCGGCTGGGCTTCGAGGCGGAGCTGGCCCGCCACAGCGAGCGCGGCAGCTCGCAGGCCTGCTTCGACGCTCCCAGCTATTCGGAGTTAACTGTGCGGGGCAAAAAAGTCGTGGGCAGCGCTCAGACGCGCAGTCGCGCCGCGCTCCTGGAGCATGGCTCGATCCCACTGGAGTTGGATATCTCCCGACTGCTGACCTTGCTGAAGCTCGACGCACAGCGGCGCGGGCCACTGGTCGAGCGGCTAGAGCGCCGAGCGGCCGGCCTAAACCAACTGGGCCAGGGCACCGTCAAGATTGAGTTACTCAAAGCGGCCATCGCCGGGGGCTTTGAAGAGGAGTTCGGCTTCGTCCTGGAGCCGGGAGAGCTCAGCCCGGAGGAACGCGCGTTGGCCAACGAGCTGCTGGCGACAAAATATCGCACGCTCGCTTGGAATCTGCGGCGCTGAACCTCTAATTTCCCTCTCCCAAGCTTGGGAGAGGGTCAGGGTGAGGGTTCAACTTAACCGATCTTGGTAACCTTACCCGACTTGATGCAGCGCGTGCAGACGGTCAGGCGCACCCGCCGTCCTCCCTGCCGGGCCTTGACCTTTTGCAGGTTGGGCCGGCGAGCCCGCCGACTGCGGTTGCCCGCATGGCTCACCGTGTTGCCAAAATGAGTTCGTTTGCCACAAAGATCACAGACAGCCATTTTCAATCACCTCGCTCTCTCCTGATCGCTTCCACCAGCGCGGGGATGACCTCGCGCAGGTCGCCGACTACCCCATAGTCGGCTCGCGCGAAGAAGGGCGCTTCAGGGTCCTTGTTGATCACCAGAATATTCTTGGCCCCCTTGCAGCCGACGACGTGCTGAATGGCGCCGGAGATGCCGCAGGCGATGTAGAGCTCCGGCGCTATCTGGGCGCCGGTTTGGCCGATCTGATCGGCATGGGGCCGCCAACCGTTGTTGGTGGCCACCCGTGAGCCGCCCACCGCGCCGCCCAGCAACTGGGCCAGCTCCTCCAGGCTCTTGAATCCTTCAGCGTTGCCTACCCCGCGTCCGCCGCCCACGACGACCTTGGCCTCGGCCAGGCTGACGCCCTCATGGGCACTCTCCTCCATCTTGCTCATCTGGATAATAAAGTCACGCTCCTCAAGCTGAGCTACGAACTGCTCAATCTGAAAACTCTCGGCCGGCTGCGGTTCGGGAGCGTTGACGTGCAGCGCTACGGTCAGCAACTTGGGCTCAGAGAGCAACCGAGCTTCTTCGAGTAGACTGCCGCCCCAGCGCAGGCGCGTCACGGTGAAGTCATCACCGGGATGGACTTCGGTGCAGTTGGTCGCCAGTCCCAGTTGCAGCCGGGCGGCCAGGTAGGCCAGCAGCTCATTGCCCCGGTCCGTAGCTGCGGCCAACACCACCTGCGGCCGCTCCTGCTCTATTAATCGGGCCAGCACCCGCGCCTGGGCTTGCGGTGCCCAGCGGGCCAAGCGCTCATCGCCGGTCAGCCAGACCCGCGAGACGCCGTACTCCTTGAGCTGATCGGTCAATCCGGATGCTTCGGGCGCACCGGCCAGCAGGGCTGCCAGCGGTTGATCCATCTGCTGGGCCAGCCGGCGCCCCATGGTGAGCGCCTCCCAAACTGCATCGGTGACCTTGCCTCCCTGATCTTCTATCCAAACGACAATCATATCTAGAGCACCCCCAGTTCTTTGAGCGCCGCGACGATCTGGGGCACGGCGGCCGTGCCTTCGCCCAGCATCTGAATTTGGCCGCGTCCCTCCGGGGGCTTCTTCAGCCCCAGCTTGACCAACTGAGCCGCCGATTTCTCCGGTTTGAGGCGCACGATTTCCTTCTTTTTGGCGGTCATGATCCCGCGCAGTGAGGGGTGCCTGGGGCTATTGATGCCCTCTTTCACCGTGACCACCGCTGGCAGCGTCAAGGGGTAGAGCTCCCAGCCGCCGGGAACCTCGCGCTTGGCCAGCGCACGCTCCGCCGACTCCAGCTCGAGCTGCTTGACGCTGGTCACGCAGGGCCAGCCCAGTGCCTGGGCCACCCGCACACCCACTTGATAATTGCCTGCGTCAGCCGACTCATTGCCGAAGAGCACCAGGTCGAACGCTTCATCCTCGATGGCGCTGACGATCGCCGTGGCGGTAGCTGCCGGGTCCCATTCGCCCCCATCGGTCTCGAGCAAGATGCCTCGCTCGATCCCCTTGGCCAACGCCTCGCGAATCTGCTCCCCGGCCGCCTCCGGTCCCAGAGAGAGCACGGTCGCCGAGCCCCCCTGAGCCTCCACCAGCCGAATGGCTTCCTCTACCGCGCACTCCTCATGTGGGCTGACAGTGAACTCCAGATTGCGCGTGTCCAACTCCTGGCCATCGGCAGTGAGCTCCAGGCGGGCTCCGGTATCCGGCACGCGCTTGATGCAGACTAACACCTGCAAACTGACCACCTCATTTCTTAATTAGCTTTAGGCTCTTCGGCCTAGGCCAAAGGCGCTCGCATATATAAGGGCTCCAGCGTCTCTCGCTGATCCTGCCCCTGCTCCCGGTAGGCTGCCAAACCCAAGCGCGCCACCTGCAAGCCTGAGGGCCAGTTCAGCCTGGCGGGTGCAACTATTTGGTCCCCCGCCTGCCCCTCGATCAGGGGGCGATGACGCTCCGCTCCGGGGCCGATCAACAGTGGAGGCTCTTTTGCTTGCTTCTCGCTCAGAGCGGCCAGCAAGCTGCCGATCGGCTGAGCGCCTCCTTCGGCCAACAACTCTCCTCCCCGGTAGCCGGCCCAATAGACCCAGTCGCGCCGGTCAGGCAACAGCGCATAGACCGGTCCGCTCCAAAGACAAACCGGCTGAGCGTAGGCCCAGAGCGTCGGCACGCCGACCAAGGGGATCTCCAGCGCTCGGGCCAGCCCCTTGGCCATCGCCAGACCGATGCGCAGGCCGGTAAAGGAGCCCGGCCCGGCCGAGACGGCGATCAATTCCAGTTGGCTGCGATCCACCTGGCCCCAGTTTAGGGCAGCGGTGATAGCCTCCAGGAGCTTTTCGCCCTGCCGGCGCTCGGCGGCAAAGCCCAACTCCGTCAGGTCCCGACCGTTCCGGCAAAGCCCCACGGCGGCCTGCTCCCCGGCGGTCTCGATCCCCAGGGTGAGCATGGGCAAAGTTTAGGAGAAGCGAGGGTGGTTTGCAACTTATTGTCACGCCCGCCCGGTGGCTAAAGCCACGGGCTATCTTTACGAAGTCCCTAGGGGACTAGCCTGCGCTAGCAGGCTTTGCAACTCCCAGCCCGCCACTTCAGTGGCCGGGCTCGTTCGCCTCCTGAAAAAACCCCCGAATCTTCGCCAAATCTTCGCTCATCTGGTCCACCAATGCCTCGACCTGCTCAAAACGCCTGTCATCTCTGATCTTGGCCAGCAGCTTGACCTCAAGCTCGCGGCCGTAGAGATCACCCTCGAAATCCAGCAGGTGAACCTCCAGAGCGGCCGGCCGGCCATCGGCGGCGAAGCTGGGCCGCCGACCCACGTAAAAGGCCGCCGGCCACCAGCGCTGCTGCCAGTAAACCTGCGCGGCAAAGATGCCCTGCTCCGGGAGCACCAGCCGCGGATCAACGGCCAGATTGGCCGTGGGCGCGCCCAGCTGCCGGCCTCGCCCGGCGCCCCGCTCCACCCGGCCCCAAAGCCGCGGAGCATCACCCAAGAGGCGCGTGGCCAAAGCGATCTCACCTGCCTCGATCGCCCGACGGACGCGGGTGCTGCTCACCGGCTCGCCCTCCAGCAGGACCGGGGGGACCACATGGGCACTGAAGCCCAGCTCTGCCCCCAACTCCCGCAGGCGAGACAGATCGCCCCGGCGCTCGTGACCAAAGCGATAGTCCTCCCCGCTGACCACCGCGATGGCTCCCAGCCGATCGTGCAGGATCTGGCGGGCGAATGCCGCCGGCGTCAGTGACTGGACCGTGGGAAAGTCTATCACCACCACCCGGTCGACATAATCCCGCAGCCGCTCGATCTTCCGTTCCGGAGGCAGGATCAGCCGCTTGGGGCGGCCCAGATAGTTCTGTGGGGGCAGCTCGAAGGTGAGCGCCACGCTCTGGGCAGCGCGGGCCTGGGCCAGCTTAGCCGCCCGGCGGAGCAACGCCTGATGGCCCAGGTGCACCCCATCGAAGCTCCCGTTGACGATGACCGTCCGCTTGGCCTGGCGCTGCTCATCCGGCATGGTCCCCTTTGGCGACCAAGCGCCGTCGTAGCTCATCCAGGACGCGCCGCTCGACCTCCTCTAGCTCCCCTTCGACCAAGCAGCCGGCCGCCTGGGCATGACCGCCACCGCCGAAGACGCGGGCGATCCCATTGACCGCAACATGATCCTTGGCCCGGAAGCTGACCTTGACCCGGCGGTGATTTAGCTCTTTGAAGAGCACCGCTACCCGGATGCCGTCGGTGGCGCGCAACTCTTCGACCAAGCGCTCGGCATCGTTGGCCCCAGTGCCGGTGTCGTGAAAGATCTCCTGGGAGATGGAGCCCCAGATGATGCCATCATCAAATTGGGCCTCGGAGAGCACCCGCGCGATCAGGCGCAGCTCCCTGGGCCGGCGCCGCTCATAGAGCTGGATGGAGATCTCGCGCGAGTCGGCACCCTGCTCCAATAGTTGGGCCGCCACTTGCAGCACCGCGGAGCTAACGTTGGCGTTGCGAAAAGAGTCGGTATCGGCGACGATCCCGGCATAGAGGCAGTCGGCCAGCGGCGATGTGATGGTGAGTCCCAAGTGTCGGGCCAGCCGATAGAGTATCACGGTGGTGGAGGGCTGATCTTCGACGCAGTTGATCTGCCCGAAGCGTGGATTGCCCTGGTGATGGTCAATATTGATGATCATGGGGTGATCGGCCACCAGACGATGGACCTCCTCGCCTACCCGACTCAGGTCGCCGCAGTCGAGCACGAACCAAACATCTATCGGCGTGTTGACCAGCTCACGGGGCAGGACGACTTTGTTGCTCCCGGCCAGAAAGCGTAGGCTCTGCGGCACAGGGTCGCGACAGACCACAAACGCTTCCTTGCCCAAGGCCTCCAAGATGAGACGCAAGGCCAACTGGCTGCCCAGGGCATCTGCCTCGGGGCCGATATGTGAAGCGAGGGCAAAACTCTCGTTTCCGCGGATGACGGCGGCTATTTCATCGAAGACGGTCATCTTCGAATACTTCCTTTCTAGCACTCTGCCTGAGAGACTGAGCGCTCTGCCTGACCGCTATTCTAGGGCAAGGCCAACGGCCCGTCAACCGGGCCGCTAAAAACCCACCAATATTCCCAGCGCTAACCCCGGATTGCCGATCCGAAGCCGGGGCAGGCTAGCCCAGAGTTGCAGCTCGGCGAAGAAGGTCCCGCTGGGCAGGGCCAGCTCGCTGCCCACCTTGAGCAGGGCCATCGCCCTCAGCAGCGTCGGTCCCTGTGGCTCCAGCCGCAGGATCGGCGCGATGCCGATGTAGGGAGTGATCAGCAGCAACGGTAAGCGCAGCTTAAAGCAGGGCACCAGCCAGGGAACCTGTCCCATCCGGGGCAGGTAATCGAGATCGAAACCCAGCAGCACCAAATCCAGGCTCAGGCGCACAAACGGCTCGGGAGGCTGGGCTACCAGCAGCCCGCCTCCCACCCGCACCAGCGCCAGGCCCGGCTGGACGATCAGAGCTAATAATACGAGCCAGATGATTCCGGTCGGCACGATGTGGTTTCTCATTTGCTTCCCCCTTTCTTTCTTGATCATAACGCAAACGTCTGTAGGAGCGAAGGCCGGGTTTGTCTTGTCGTCCGGCTAAAGCTAGAATGAGCTCTACGGCAATCATGGCCAGAGAAGCGATCCTGCAAGCGGATGCTCAATTGGAAGATCAGGCGATCCAGTCGCTCCGTCCCAAGCGGCTGAGCGAGTTCATCGGCCAGGAGAAGGTGGTGGCCCAGCTCAAGCTGACCATGGCCGCCGCGGC
Source organism: uncultured bacterium (assembly GCA_913053845.1). Lineage (GTDB taxonomy): Bacteria > Bipolaricaulota > Bipolaricaulia > RBG-16-55-9 > DRJF01 > DRJF01. The sequence goes on from CAJXGD010000007.1 coordinate 19,225, forward strand.
GCACCGGGGAGAGATACTGGATCATATCCTGTTGCATGGTCCTCCCGGTCTAGGCAAGACTACGCTGGCGACCATCGTGGCCGCCGAGATGGGAGTAAATATCAAGGTCAGCTCCGGTCCAGCGATCGAGCGCCCCGGTGACCTGGCGGCGATCATCACCAATTTATCGGCAGGTGACGTGCTCTTCATTGATGAGATTCACCGCCTGCGCCGCAACGTGGAGGAGCTGCTCTATCCGGCCATGGAGGATTTCAAGCTGGATCTGATCATCGGTGAGGGACCCTCGGCCCAGTCCATCCGGCTCGATGTGCCGCGCTTCACCCTGGTCGGTGCCACCACCCGCACCGGCCTGCTCAGCTCGCCCCTGCGCGACCGCTTCGAGGTCATCTTTCATCTGGATTTCTACAGTGATCAGGAGTTGCAAACTATCGTGGAGCGCGGTGCGCGGCTCTTGGGGGTCGTGATCAGCTCCGCAGGGGCGGCCGAGATCGCCCGGCGCGCCCGGGGCACGCCGCGGGTGGCCAACCGGCTGCTCAAGCGGGTGCGCGACTATGCGCAGGTCAAGGCCCAGGGAGACATTGACCGGCAGGTCGCCCGCCGCGCCCTAGAGCTGCTGGAGGTGGATGAATCGGGGCTCGATCAGCTAGATCGCAGCATCTTGCAGGCGATCATCGTAAAATTCGCCGGTGGGCCGGTGGGACTGGACACGCTAGCCGCCTCACTGAGCGAAGAGAAAGATACCATCTCCGAAGTCTACGAGCCGTTTCTGCTCAAGAAGGGTTTCATCCAGCGCACCCCGCAAGGCCGAGTGGCTACCGAGTTGGCCTATCGGCACCTGGGGCTGCGGCCGCCGGCTCAGTCCTTGCCATTATTGCCCGCAGAGCCTGAATCATCATCCGGCGGCTGAGCTGTGGCCCAAGCAGCGATCAGCTCCTGGGCCGCTTCGGCGTCCTCATCGTGCTCCACGCAGACCCAAGGGTAGGTCTCCGAGAGGGGAATCCCGCCCAGCAGCCAGCCGCGGTGCTCTCCCTCCACGAAAGCCTTGATGCCGCTCTCCTGGAGCAACCCCTTGATCAGGTAAGCTTCCTGGGGACTACCGGCGGTGTAAACCCGCTTCATCCTGCGATCGCCTCCTCTGCTTGCAGCCGGGACGTGCAATGGCGATAATCTCGCTGAGCCATCATAGTCTATCCTGCGGAGGTTAAACAAGTTAGCTCAAGAAGGCAGTCTGCTATGATAGAAACAAGCAAGAACGTTTTGGGGTCCTCGAACAGTCCGGCCTGGGAGGCGAGCTGGTCACCGAGACGCTTCACCATTATACTCAGAGCAAGAATGTCAATAAATAGGGATAATCTGTCAAGATGCTAGCCCAGCAAGGTGGCAACCTGTTTTTATGAGCGATCTCAGCTGGGCCGGCTTAGCCATCCTGCTAGGGGCGGCGCTCTTCCCCTGGATCTATCGGGCACCGATTCGCGGGGTTTACTTAATAACCCTGGCGCTGCCGCTGATAGTCAGCCCGCCGCTGCCGCTGCTGGGGCGCAAACTGGCGCTTGTTGATCTCTTTATCGTCGTGACCGCGCTGGCTTGGGGTGCTCGTCAACTCTTGGTGCCCGCCGCGCGCCGGCCGTTGCGGCTCGATCCCAAACTCTATATTCCGCTGGGGCTCTACTATCTGGTCGCGCTAGCCTCATTTCAAAATACCCTTTCGCCACTCTGGAGCGGGATAGAGCTGCTCTCGATGATCTATCTGGGCTTGGGCTTCTTTCTGGTCATCCAAATCATCTCTGACAAGCGTGAGTTGGAGAATATTCTGAAGTTGTGGATGATCTCGGCGGTGGCAGTAGTGCTCTTCGGTCTGGTGCAGATGGCTTCGCTCTATACCGGCTTGTGGCAGGATAAGCTGCTCTGGTTCCACACCAAGCAGCGCATTACTTCTACGTTTAATTTCCCCAATCAACTGCCTTCGTATCTGGCGACGATCACCCCGGTGTTCTTCTATTATATCGCCCGAGGCAGGACGGCTTGGCTGCGCGGCGGTGCGCTGCTTTTTGCCATCACTTCAGCGATCGTGATGCTGGCCACCGCCTCACGGACGGCCGTGGGCCTGATCATCGCCTTGGTGGCGCTCTATTGGGGTTGGTCGCTCATCGAAGGCCGCAAAAAGCGCGGCAGGCTGCCGCTTCGGCCGCTGCTGGCCGGCGCCGCGGTGGTCCTGCTCTTGTTGGCCTCCGTCTTCGCTCTGCGCGCCAACACCTGGGGAATATATACTAGACTGCGCCAGGTGCCCTCCATCGGGCGGGCGCTGGACATCGTGCGCAATCTAGACCTGAAACAGATCGACAACGAGCGCTACCTGATGTACAGCGTGGGCTTCCAGGCGGTCCGCGAGCACCCTTGGGTGGGCGTGGGCATTGGCAGTTTCCGTTTTTTCTACCTGCGCACCCCCGGCGGTTATCCGCATGAGATGCACTCCAACCTGCTTTCCCTCTTGGCCGAGACGGGCGGCTTGGGATTTTTAGCTTTTATGAGCTTCATCGGGGTCCTGCTCTGGTATGGTAAGCGCGTGGCCTTCGATCTGAAAGACGACCGTTGGCGCCACCTGGGCGCGACGCTGGTCATCGGTTTTGTGACCAACTTCTTCGTCTATGGGGCTTTTCTGCTGGGCCTGCGCGAGCGGCACCTCTGGCTGAGCATGGCACTGATCGTCAGCTTGGTCAATCTGAGCAGGGGCATGGACCCCTCCCCCAGCTCCTCCCCGAAGCGGAGAGGGGAGCTTATCACCGAAGGGAGCCAAACCACATGAGCCATTATCTGGTCAGCGGGGCGGCCGGCTTCATCGGCTCGCACTTGACCGCGCGCTTGCTCGAGCTGGGCAAATCGGTCCGGGCGCTGGATAACTTTTCCACCGGGAAGCGGGTCAATCTGGCCGGCTGCCGGGGCCATGGCAGCTTCGAGCTCCTGACCGGCGACCTGCGCGATCTGGAAACAGCTCGTCAGGCCGTGGCCGGCATTGATATCGTCCTGCACCAGGCGGCTATATCTTCGGTGCCCCGCTCGGTGGCTGACCCCTTGAGCTCGCACCAGGCCAACGCCACCGGGACGTTGAATTTGTTGATCGCCGCACGCGATGCCGGAGTGAGAAAACTGGTCTATGCCAGCTCTTCATCCATCTATGGCCCAACTAGCGAGCTGCCCCAGCGGGAGACGATGCCGCCCAATCCGGTCTCGCCCTATGCCCTGAGCAAGTTCGCCGGTGAGCGCTACTGTCAGCTCTTCTCGCAGCTCTACGAGCTGCCCACCGTGGCACTGCGCTACTTCAACGTCTTCGGGCCAAGACAGGACCCGGCCTCGCAGTATGCCGCGGTCATCCCGCGCTTCATCATCGCGCTGCTCTCCGGTCGGCCTCCGGTCATCTACGGCGACGGGGAGCAGACGCGCGACTTCACTTATATCGCCAATGTGGTCGAAGCGAACTTGCTGGCCGCGCAGGCCGAGATCTCCGGCGAGGTGCTCAACATCGCCTGCGGAGAGCCTGTTTCGCTTAACGCGCTGCTGGCTCAATTGGAAGCGCTCTTAAGTATTGAGATAACCCCAGAATATACCCAGTCGCGACCGGGCGACCTGCGCCGCTCGCAGGCCGACATCGCTAAGGCGCGCGACCTGATCGGCTATCGGCCGCAGGTAGGCTTTGCAGAGGGCCTGCGGCGCACGCTAGAATATTTTCAACGGGAGATGAAGCGTTAAGAGATGACAGATAAACCTGAGCGGGTGGCGGTCATTGGCCTAGGCTACGTCGGCCTGCCGCTGGCCGTGGCCTTCTGTCAGAACGGTTTTGGCGTAACTGGCATAGATCTGGATCACCAACGTCTAGGCCAGTTGGAAAAGGGCAAATCGTACATTCAAGATGTCTCCTCTGAGACGATTGCCGACTGTCTGAAGAGCGGCCGCTTCCGGGTTTCCAGTGAGTATCAAGCGCTCTCGCAGGCCGAGGCGATCATCGTCTGCGTGCCCACCCCGCTGCGCAAGACCAAGGACCCCGACATGTCCTACGTGGTGGACGCTGCTGAGCGCATCTCTCCCCATCTGCGCCGTGGCCAGCTGGTCATCTTGGAGAGCACCGTCTACCCCGGTGCAACTGAAGAGCTGATCCAGCCCTTGCTGGAGCGCCCCGATCTGGCGGCCGGTCGGGAGTTCCACCTGGCCTTCTCACCGGAGCGAGTTGATCCGGGTAATCGCCAGTTCTCTCTGCGTCAGATTCCCAAGGTGATCGGGGGGCTGACCCCGGCCTGCGCCGAGCGCGCCCAGCAGCTCTATGAGGCCATCTTCGACCGGGTGCTCACCGTGGGCTCGCTCAAGGAGGCTGAGCTGACCAAGTTATTAGAAAACACCTTTAGATCAGTCAATATCGGTCTGATCAATGAGCTGGCACTGATGGCCCACAAGATGGGGATCAATATCTGGAGCGTCATCGAGGCCGCCGCGACCAAGCCCTTCGGCTTCATGCCCTTCTATCCGGGGCCGGGACTGGGAGGACATTGTATTCCCTTGGACCCGTTTTACTTGTCTTGGAAGGCCAAGAGCTACGGGGCCGATGCGCGCTTCATCGAGCTGGCCGGCGAGGTCAATGGCAAGATGCCGGCCTACGTGGTCACCCGGATCATGGAGCTCTTAAACCAGAAGGGCAAGCTGCTCCGGGGCGCTAAGCTTCTCATTCTAGGGGTGGCCTACAAGCGCGACATCAACGACCTGCGCGAGTCGCCTGCGCTGGACATCATTGATCTACTGGAAGAGCGAGGCGCCCAGGTGAGTTATCACGACCCGCACGTGCCGGAGTTTGCCCATCGCGGTCGGGAGCGCCGCTCCGCCGAGCTCAGCGAGAAACTGTTGGCCCGGCAGGACTGTGTGGTCATCGTGACGGCGCACTCGGCCTTCGATTATGGGTATATCGCCGAGCACACTCCGCTGATCTTCGACACGCGCAATGCCACCCAGGGGCTGGCCGGGCGCTTCGCTAATATAGAGGTGCTGTAGGGGCGTATGGCCATACGCCCCTACCGGCGATGGGCCGCCCACGTCCGGCCAAGATATTGCAACTGACGGCGATAGACTTGACTATCTGGGCCTTTCTGCCGCCCTTGCTCGAGCGACTGCGCTCGGCCGGCCTTCAGGTGCAGCTCGCCTGCTCGCCCGGTCCCCATCTTGAGGAACTACAGGCCCAAGGCTACCGGGTGCACCGGATCCGGATCGCCCGACGGCTGGTTTCTTTGGAACATCTGCGTGCCCTCTGGCAGCTCTATCGGCTGATGAAGCGTGAGCGCTTTGACCTGGTGCATGTGCACACGCCGGTCGCCGGAGCGCTGGGTCGGCTGGCTGCCCGGCTGGCCGGGGTGCCGCTGATCTTTTACACCAGCCACGGCTTCTATCTGCCGCAGACCGGCTTCGGCCTGCCACGGCGCTTTTTTCTGGCCATCGAGCGCTTCTTGGGACAACGTTGCACCGATTTTTTATTCACCGTCAGCGGCGAGGACCGCGAGTTGGCCATCCGAGAAAAGATCGCACCGCCCGAGCGGGTGCTCTGGACCCAGGGAGTGGGACTGGACACCGCCCGTTATGGTCAGGTTTTAAGCGAGCCCCAGAAGACAGCCTTGCGGCGCTCGCTGGAGCTGGCGCCCCAGGACCGAGTTATCGGCTTCATCGGACGACTGGTGCGCGAGAAGGGCATCGAGGAGCTGCTGCTGGCTCTGGCTCAGGTGTGCGAGCGCTTCCCCAATGCAAAGCTATTGTTGATCGGCGAGACGCTGCCCTCCGAGCGCGATCGGGGGACCGGGCGGCGCATCGCCCGACTCATCCGGGAGAACCAACTGGACTCCTCGGTCAGGCTGGTCGGCTTTCGCCAGGATATTCCGGAGCTCTTAGCTCTGATGGATCTCTTCGTCCTGCCCTCGCACCGGGAGGGGATGCCCCGCTCGCTCCTGGAAGCTATGGCCGCCAGTCTGCCAGTCGTGGCGACCGATATTCGCGGCTGCCGCGAGGAGGTGGTTGATGGCAGGACCGGCCTGTTGGTTTCGGTGGGGGACGTTTCCGACCTGGCCCAAGCGATCATGCGCTTATTGTCCGATGGCGAGCTGGCCCGTAAAATGGGCCAGGCTGGGCGAGAGCGAGCGAGCGAGCTCTTCGACGATAGGGTGGTGCTGGAGCGCCAGATTGAGGTCTATCGGCAGCTCTTGGGGGAGCGAGGTCTATGGCCGGAAAACCAATGCGATTCGCGCTAAAACGTCTGATGGACATCGCAGGCAGCCTGAGCGGCTTGGGGCTATTGGCAGTGCCCTTCGCGCTGATCGCCCTGGTGATCAAGTCCGACTCGCCGGGGCCGGTTTTCTTCAAGCAAGAGCGGATTGGCCGAGGCGGTAAACGCTTCCTGAGCTGGAAATTCCGCACCATGATCGTCCATCAGGACAAGAGTTATAAGATCAGCCGAGATGATCCGCGCATCACCCGCGTCGGGCGCGTGCTGAGAAAATGGGGACTGGACGAGCTGCCTCAGTTGTTCAACGTGCTGGGGGGTCAGATGAGCTTAGTGGGGCCGCGAGCCCTACCCTATCCTCCAGAGAGCTACGGCCCAAAGGAGCGCCGCCGGCTGCTGGTCAAGCCGGGGCTGACCGGCTGGGTGGTCGTCAACGGGCGCAACCGGCTCAGTTGGGAGGAGCGTATTCGGCTAGATCTCTGGTATGTGGATCATTTCTCGCTTTGGCTTGACTTGGTGATCCTGCTGCGCACGCTCTGGGTGGTGCTGGTCACCCATGAGGGGCTCTACGGTCCGGGCGGGGTCAACGAAGAGTTCGCCCCAGCGGGCTCAGCTTCAGGGGAGGAGCCGGCCCACCATGAGCGATAGAACATTGCTGATCTACGGGGCCTCCGGCCACGCCAAGGTCATCATTGACATCGTCGAGCGGGCCGGGCGCTATCGCATCGTCGGCCTGCTGGACGACGATCCGCAGTTGCAAAGTGAAAAATTCTTCGGTTATCCTGTGCTGGGAGGGGGCGAGCGTTTGGCCGAGGAGAGCTACCCGGATCATCGGCTGGTCATTGCGGTGGGGGATAACTTTGCGCGCCGGGAGATCTGGCGCAGGGTCGAGGCGCTAAGAAATTTCCAGTACGCGCTGGCGGTCCATCCTGCGGCCCAGATCGGCCGTGAGGTGCAGTTGGGGGAGGGCACGGTCGTGATGGCCAACGTGGCCATCAATCCCGGCACGCTCATCGGTCGGCAGGTGATCATCAACACCGGCGCGACGGTTGATCACGACTGCCTGATTGGGGATTTTGCCCATATCTCGCCAGGGGTACATCTGGCGGGCAACGTTCAGGTAGGCGAGCTGACCCATCTGGGCGTGGGAACGGCGGTCCTGCCGGGGGTGCATATTGGGGCCCGGTCGCTCATCGGGGCCGGAGCGGTGGTGATCGGTGACATTCCGGATGGGGTTATTGCCGTCGGGGTGCCCGCGCGGGTGATCAAGCAACGAAGTCAGATTGGACCAGGAGGAGCAGATGACCCAAGTGATCATTCCGGATAAATTAAGTGAGATACTACAACAATTAGAAGGCAAGACACTGGATCAAAAGCTGGCTCAGTTGATCGAGCGTGACCTGGAGCATCGTTTGCGCTATTGCTCTAGGCGCATCGTAGATTTCGAGGTGAAATATGGCCTATTGTTCGAGGAATTTCGCGCCGCCTGGGAATTGGGTACCATCCCCGATCGTCATGCTCATGAGATAGAGCGAGACTACATGGAGTGGGAGAGCCTGGTAGATGAGCGCCAACTGTTGCTCACTAAGTTAAAACAACTCACCAACAGGTTGTTCTCTTAACTTATGCAAGACTTGATTATTCCCGCCTCTAGGCCGGATATCACCGAGGTCGAGCGCCAGGCGGTCCTCGAGGTGCTCGAGAGCCCCATTCTGAGCATGGGACCCAGGCTGGAGGCCTTCGAGCGTGCCCTGTCTGAATACGTTGGAGTGGCCCACGCGGTGGGCACCAACAGCGGCACCAGCGCCCTGCACCTGATCGTGCGCGCCCTGGGCTTGGGAGCCGGCGACGAGGTGATCACCACCCCGTTCAGTTTCATCGCCTCGGCCAACTGTCTGCTCTTCGAAGGCGCGCGGCCGGTCTTCGTGGATATTGATCCGGAGTCGCTCAATCTCGATGTGGACCGGATCGAAACGGCCATTACTGAACGAACACGCGCGATTTTGGCCGTAGACGTCTTCGGCCATCCGGCCGACTGGGACGAGCTAGAGCGGCTAGCTAGCTTGTATGGCCTGCTGCTGATCGAAGATTCGGCCGAGGCGCTGGGCGCCCGCTATCACGGTCGGCCGGCCGGCAGCTTCGGCCAGGCGGCTATATTCGGTTTTTATCCTAATAAGCAGCTCACCACCGGTGAGGGCGGCGTGGTCTTGACCGATAATGCTGAGCTGGCCGAGCTCTGCCGCTCGCTGCGCAATCAGGGACGCGCCCCCGACGACAGTTGGCTGACCCACCTGCGCCTGGGCTATAACTATCGCCTCGATGAGCTCTCGGCCGCCCTGGGCTTGGCCCAGCTCTCGCGGCTGGATGAGATGCTCAGCCGCCGCGAGCAGGTGGCCCAGCTCTATGCCGAAAAACTGGCCAACATCGAAGAAGTCACTATTTTGCGGACCAAACCCGGGGTCTGGCGCAGCTGGTTCGTTTATATTATTCAATTGGCTCCCGGGATCAATCGGACCAAGCTGATGAGCTATCTGGCCCAGTGCGGCGTACAAACGCGGCCCTATTTCAGCCCCATTCACTTGCAGCCCTTCTATCGCGAGCGCTTCGGATATCATGAAGGCGACTATCCTGTCACTGAAAATATCAGTCGCCGCACGCTGGCTCTGCCGTTTTATAACCGGCTTTCCGAGCCGGAGATTGACTATGTGGTGAGGAGCTTGAAGGAGGGGATCGCAGGAGGATGAGCCGTCTGATAGGGCGCAATCGCCTGACCCGCGCGCTCTTCTTCGGAGCGCTCGATCTGGTCTGGATCGGCCTGGCGATCTACATCGCCTTCCTGCTGCGCTTCGACGGCCGGATCTCGCCAAACTACGCCGCGCGGCTCTGGATTTACTGGGGGATCGCCCTGGCGCTCAAGCTGCCAATCTTCGCCCTACAAGGTCTCTATCGCATGAGCTGGGCTTATGTGAGCTTGGAAGACCTGTTGGCCGTGCTGCGCGCCGCTACGTTGAGCTCGCTACTCCTGGGCATGGTCTTGTTCTTCTTAGGGCGCGAAAGCTCGCTCTTCAGCGATTTTCCCCGCTCGGTGCTGATTATAGACTATTTGCTCACGATAAGCTTCATCGGTGGCTTTCGCCTCTGGAAGCGAATTTATCTTCGCCTGCGCTCGCGAGGAGTGCGGCCGGGGCGGCCAGCACTGATCGTGGGCGCCGGGGACGCCGGCGAGCAGTTGGCCCGCAACATGCTGAGCGAGCGCGCCTCCGGCTGGAGTCCGATCGGCTTCGTGGACGACGATCCGGCCAAGCGAGGGCTCTCGCTGCACGGCCTGCCGGTGTTGGGCACGCGGGCCGACCTGCCACAGATTATCAAGGCCTATAATATCGAGCTGGTGCTGGTGGCCTTGCCCGCGGTGCGCGGCCGGGTGATCCGCCAGATCGTCACCCTGGCCCGTGAGGCCGGAGTGCCCAAAATCGAGATCCTGCCCGGCATCCATGAGCTGCTCAGCGGGCAGGTCAGCTTGTCGCAAGTGCGTGAGGTGCAACCGGAAGATCTGCTGGGACGCGATCCGGTGCAGATTGATAGCCGGGAGATCTCGTGTTATCTCAAGGGCAAACGGGTGCTGGTCACCGGGGCAGCCGGCTCGATCGGCCGCGAGCTCTCTCGGCAGGTGCTCAAGTTCGCTCCGGCCCGGCTGGCCCTGCTCGATCAGGATGAGACAGCGCTCTTTCTCTTGGGCAATGAGTTGAGCCGGGTCTTTCCCAGTGATCAGACCGCAATCATGCCGGTTTTGGCCGATGTGCGCGATGCGGCCAAGATCTCCCAGGTGTTCAGCGCCGAACGGCCCGAGATCATCTTCCATGCCGCGGCCTACAAGCACGTGCCGGTAATGGAAGCCCAGCCGGAGGAGGCGATTAAGACCAACGTGCGCGGCACCCGCCTGCTGGCCCAGGCGGCCTTGGAATCGGGCGCCGAAAAGTTCCTGCTCATTTCGACCGACAAGGCGGTCCGTCCCAGCTCGGTGATGGGTGCCTCCAAGCGGGTGGCCGAGCTGATCATGCAGGCGCTGGCCACCCAGAGAGCGACCAGCTTTTTCGCCGTGCGCTTCGGCAACGTGCTAGGTAGCCGAGGCAGCGTGATACCGATATTGCAGGAGCAGATCAAGCGTCGCGGGCCGGTGACCATCACCCATCCGGGAATGAAGCGCTATATGATGGCCATCTCCGAGGCAGTCGCGTTGGTATTGCAGGCCGGCGCCCTGGGCCAGGGGGGCGAGGTCTTCGTGCTGGACATGGGCCGGCCGGTTAAAATACTCGATCTGGCCCGCGAGCTGATTCGCTTCTCGGGCTATGAGCCGGAGGTGGATATTCCCATAGTCTTCAGCGGCGCGCGCCCCGGCGAGAAGCTCTTTGAAGACCTGCTGAGCGCCGAAGAGGGCACCGAGGCCACCCGGCATGAGAAAATCTACGTGACCCGCTTGAGCACCTCCTGGGAGCCGAGGGCGCTCTTTGAGGCCAGCGGGCAACTGGAGCAGGCAGCCGAGCGCGGCGACCGCGAGGCGGTGCTGGCCGGCTTGCGGGAGCTGGTGCCGACCTATCGGCCGCAGGTGATCGACGCGCCGGTCTCCGTAGGGGCACCCCTGGTGGGTGCCCAGGATGCAGGCGCCCCAGATAGGGCAGGCACAAGGCCCGCCCCTACATCATCAGGCGAGATCCATCCTAAAAATGGGGGTGGCAGATGACCGTTTACGATGTCATCGTGGTGGGCGCCGGGCCGGCCGGCTCGGTGGCGGCCAGGACGGCCGCCCAGGAGGGAGCGCATGTGCTGCTCCTGGAAGAGCATCTCCAGGTCGGTCATCCGGTCCGCTGCACCGGCCTGCTCAGCGTGCGCGGCGTCGAGCAAGCGGGGGTCTCTAGGGATGTGCTCCTGCGGCCCATCCGCGGGGCGTTCATCTACGGTCCCGAGGGGGAGCGGCTGACGGTCGGAGGCCCCGCGCCCAAGGGCTACGTGATGGACCGCGGTCGCTTTGACCAGGATCTGGTTGAACAAGCCAGCCACGCCGGCGTCCAAGTCGTCATCGGGGCGCGGGCCTGCGCGCTCACTCGCAGCACTGCAAGTTCTGAACTAGTCTTCAGGCGAGACGGCCGAGAAGAGCGGGTCCGAGGACGGGTGATCATCGGCGCCGACGGGCCGCAGAGCCGGGTGGCCCATTGGGCCGGCCTGCCGCGCCCCCGGCGGATGATCGCCGCACTGCAGGTGACGATCGCCCACGAGCCGGAGCGTCCCGACTTCGTGGAAGTCTTCGTCGGACGCCAGATAGCCCCTGACTTCTTCGCCTGGGCGGTGCCAGCCGGGCCGGGAGAGGCGCGGGTGGGGCTGGGCACCAGCCAAGGGCCGCAGATACGGGCTCTACTGGACAAGCTGCTCGAGCGTTGGGGCGCGCCGCGGCGGCTCAGCGAAGAGTCAGGCGTTATCCCCTTAGGGCTGCCGGAGCGGACTGTCACAGATGGGATCATGCTCGTTGGCGATGCCGCCGGCCAGGCCAAGCCGACCTCCGGGGGTGGCATCTATACCGGCACGAGCTGCGCCCGCATCGCCGGCGAGGTGGCCGCGCGGGCGGCCCTCTCCGGCAGGAGCGATCGGCGGACGCTCTGGGAGTATGAGCGCCGCTGGCGAGCCCTGCTGGAGCGCGAGTTGCGCTTCGGCTTTCAGGCTCATCAGGCGCTCAGGCGCCTAGGCGATGGCGATCTCTCGCGGCTCTTCCGCGCGGCGGATCACCCGCAACTGCTGGCCCTACTGGGTGAGCACGGCGACATTGACTACACCAGCCGAGCACTGCGGGCGATGCTGCGGCGACCCAGGCTCTGGGGACGAGTGCTGCGGGCCATCCCCTTCGATCTTCAAGCACTACTGGAGCTCTTGGGGGGAGCGCCCGAGGACATTGCCCAATACGCTAAAGGAGAGTCTCAGTAGATATGCCTAAAGGCGCAGGTCGCGCGCGCAAGCGCAAGCAGATCAAGCGTGGCAGCAAGAGACAAACGCTGCATCATGCCCCAGGGCGCTCTGTGGCCCTGCTGAACAAGTTGGGCGGGATGCTGGGCGAGCTGGACCGGGCCAAGCGCTGGTCAATCGGCCTGGTGCTGTTGATCACCGTGCCTCTGATGGGGTACTATATCATCCAGCAGGATATATTCGCCCAGTATACTTTGACGCTCACTTCGGTCTCGGTGATGCTGATCATCGGGGCACTGCCCCGGCTGAGATTGGGCCTGAGCGCCGCTTATCTCTTCATCATGCCTCTCCTACTCTATCTGGGCAACACCGAATATGGCTACACCAAGGCGATCTTCTCCCTGATCGTCATCTCGCTGCTGGCTGCCATGTGGGCCATCGAGATCTTGCTCCGGCCGGATGGGCGGCTCAATCTCACCCGTCTGAGCTGGCCGGGACTGGCGCTGCTGGGTGTCACGTTGCTCTCGCTGCTCCATGCCCAGGTCTTCTGGGGGGATTTTCAATATATCGTGCTGCTCTTTTACTTCCTGCTCTTCGCCCTGCTGGTGGCCAATACGATTCGATCTGAGCGAGATTTTCACTTTTTATTGGGAGCGCTTGTTTTCTCCGGAGCGCTGGCTGCCCTCTATGGCCTGCTGCAATACTATGGTCGCCTGCCGGGAACGCCCGGCTGGTCCGGCGGTAGTCAGGCAATTCTTTCCAGTTTCGGCAACAAGAACTATCTGGCAGGTTTTATGGCCTATCTCTTCGTACCTGGGCTGATCATGCTCTTCGGTCGGGTGCATTGGGCCGGCAAGCTGCTGGCGCTGCTGGAGCTGGCCTTGCTCTATATGGGCCTGCTGGCTACTTCCTCCTATTCGGCCTGGCTGGGTCTGATCGTCTCTTTGGTCTTCGTCCTGGCGGCGCTCTGGTTCTATCGAGGCATTGGCGTATTGCGACATAATCTGGGCTGGGCTGCGGGGTTACTCTTGACGCTGACTGCAGCACTGCTCTTCTACTTACTAACTACCGTAGCTTGGCTGAACCACCAACCGCTGAGTTGGGTGACGATCAGGCCGGCGCTGATCCAGGTGGCCCCCGCTTGGGGGACGTTTACGCTGATCCCGCTCTTCGCCCTCTTCGGCCTGGCCGTCCCGCTGCTGGAGTGGCTGCGTCGCCGTTGGAGCTGGGCACTGGTGCTCCTGGCCCTGCTGGCGGCCTTGGGCTTTGGTGTGGCGGACAGCCCCTGGGGACGGCGCTCACTGATCGGTCCGGTCTTCGGCAAGCTCTCCTATGCAGCCTCGGTGGGGGCGCGCTTCGAGGACTGGCAGATTGGCCTGATGATGTTCCGCGCCCATCCCATCATTGGCATCGGCATCGGCGAGTATAAGCGCCAGTTCCTCCCCTATAAAGCCCGCTATCTCCAGACGCCGCAAGGCCAGGCCATGAACGCCCAGGTGGGCTACATCCCGCGCGCCGCTCAGGCCCACAACGAGTACGTGCAGGTCGCCGCCGAGTTGGGCCTCCTGGGCCTCCTGGCCGGCGCTTTTCTCATCTTGATGATATTTTGGAGCACGCTACGCCGCGTTCCCGTCAGTGAATCGGCCGGGCGTCGCTTTATGTTGCTGGCGCTCTTGGGCGGGGCGCTGGCCTTCCTGAGCGACTCGGTCTTCAGCTTTCCGCTGCACCTGCCGGCCAATGCGCTGGTCTTCGCCTTCCTACTGGGAGCGCTCCACTCGCCGGTGTTGGGGGCTCGGACCTGGGAGCTCCGTCTCAAGCCCCGGGGCAAACGGCTCTTGGCCGTCGCGCTGATCACCCTGGGCCTGATCGTCAGCATCGTGGCCTATCGGGACTTTCTCTCCGATGTGGCGCTGAATAGCGGCAAGGGAGATTTTGCGCTGGGGGCTTACCAAGCGGCGGCGCAAGAGCTGCGCAGCAGCGTAGCGTTGGACGTTCAGCCGGGCGAGAATCTCCTCTGGCTGGCGCAACTTGACGCTGCGGCCGGCGAGACGGCCAAGGCCGAAGCGCTCTATCGGCGCTCGCTGAAAAGCTTCAACGCCGAGGAGAGCTACTATCGCTTGGCCGCGCTCTACGTGAAGCAGCAGGATTACCAGCAAGCTTCGCATTATCTCGATGAGCTGCTGGAGATGGGCCCGGAGCCCGACCTCAAGACCGAGGCCCAGTATCTCCGGGCGCTGGTGGCCTTCAACCAGCAGGATTGGGAGACGGCGCTGCCCTTGCTGAAGGCCTTGATCAAGCAGCATCCGGAGTTCGAGCGGGCCTATATCCCGCTGGGGCAGTATCAGGCATTGCAGAAGCAGTATAAGGCCGCCCGCGCGACGTTCACTACGGCCCAACAGATCATCCGGCGCAAGTTGGCCCAGGTGAACAAGATACTCAATCCCAACGAGACGATCAGCCTGCCGGCGCAGCAGTATTACCAGGCCAAGGCCAGCCAGGCCCGGCTGCAAAAAGAGCAGGCGACTGTGGAGCAGTTCTTGGGGGAGATACCGCCCTCGGGTTAGAGTGGATTCATGCTGCATGCCCTCCCACTTGCAGGCCCCCGGGGGAAGTTGCTACAGTAACGGGCCTATTCGCGCCGGTATACTTCGCAGCAGAAAGGATGTCTCGCCTATGGCCGAAGCGCTCACCCCGCGCAGTCAGGACTATGCCAAATGGTACAATGAGGTGATCTTGCGCGCCGAGCTGGCCGACTACACCCCGGTCAAGGGCTGCATGGTCATCCGCCCCTATGGCTACGCCCTCTGGGAGAATATCCAGGCCGGCCTCGATCGCCGCTTCAAGGCCACCGGCCACCAGAACGCCTACTTTCCCCTGTTTATCCCCATGAGCTTCTTGCAGAAGGAGGCCGAGCATGTCCAGGGCTTCGCCCCGGAGCTGGCGGTGGTCACCCACGGCGGGGGCAAGAAATTGGAAGAGCCCCTGGTGGTTCGCCCCACCTCGGAGACGGTCATCGGCCATCTCTACGCTCAATGGATCAATTCTTATCGTGACCTGCCCCTGCTGATCAACCAGTGGGCCAACGTGGTCCGCTGGGAGATGCGCACCCGGCTCTTCCTGCGCACCACTGAATTTCTTTGGCAAGAGGGCCATACCGCCCATGCCACTGAGCAAGAAGCTCAGGAAGAGACGCTGCGGATGCTTGAGGTCTACAGCGACTTCGCCACCCGCGACGCGGCCATTCCGGTGATCCAGGGCCGCAAGAGCGAGCGGGAAAAATTCGCCGGCGCTCAGACCAGCTATACGATCGAGGCCATGATGGGCGACACCAAGGCCTTGCAGGCCGCTACCTCACATAATTTGGGGCAGAATTTCGCCAAGGCCTTTAATATTCAGTATCTGGATCGCCAGAACGAGTTGCAGTACTGCTGGACCACCAGTTGGGGGCTGAGCACGCGCATGATCGGGGCGATCATCATGGTCCACGGCGATGACCGGGGGCTGCGCTTGCCGCCGGTGCTGGCGCCGGTTCAGGCGATCATCGTGCCCATCTGGAAGCGGCCCGAGGAGCGGGCCCAGGTGCTCGCAGCGGTGGAGGGGCTCAAGGCGCTGTTGGGCGACCGGGTGCGCTGGCAGGTGGACGATCGCGAGGAGTATACCGCCGGCTGGAAGTTCAACGAGTGGGAGCTGCGCGGCGTGCCGGTGCGCATCGAAATCGGTCCCAAGGATGTGGCCAGGGAGCAGGTGGTGCTGGCCCGACGCGACCGGCCGGGGCGGGAGGGCAAGTCCTGCGTGCCCCAAGCGCAGCTAGTTCCCAGCTTGAAGGAGCTGTTGGAGGATATTCAAAAAAATCTCTATCGACAGGCGCTGGAGTTCCGCGAGCAGCATACACAGGAGACCGACGATTATCAGGAGTTCAAAGAGGTGGTGGCCGGCGGCTTCACCCGGGCCTACTGGTGCGGCTCGCCCGACTGTGAGCAGGCGATCCAGGCCGAGACCAAGGCCACCAACCGCTGTATTCCGCTGGAGCAGCCGGAGCAGCCGGCGGGGCACTGCATCTATTGCGGGCAGCCGGCCCGGGAGCAGGCCATCTTCGCCCGGGCCTACTGAGCAACGATGGCCTATTACTATCTGGAGACGGACGGACGGGTCTATCTGATCGAGGAGCGGGGCCGCTTGGCCTTCCCCCAGGAGCGCCAGCAGTTGCCCTGCGAGGTCGAGGTATTGCGTCAGATAGAGATCGCCGGGGAGAAGGTGCTCTACTGCAAGCCATTGATAGATTATTATCCCCGCGACTGGCAGCATAAAGACCTGATCCCCAGCTTGGACCGCGCTCAGCCGCTGGTGCGGCTGGCGGTGCACACCAGCTTGCCCCGGGTAGTCACCGAGGCGCTCATCCCCGGTGAAGCCGGCCAACTGCTGCTGGTCAAGGCCAGTCGGGGCTTCAACGCCGGAAAGTGGACCTTGCCCGGCGGCTTCGTGGGCTACGGCGAAACCCCGGAGCAGGCGACCGAGCGCGAGGTGGGTGAGGAGATCGGCGTGCCCTGCCAATTGAAGCGCTTCTTGGGGTTGGAGAGCTTTTTCGGCTCTCAGTCTTATTCCATGTGGTATATGTTCTTCTATGAAGTGGAGCTACGCGGTATGACCTTCCGGCCGGCTCCCGATGAGATCGCCGAGATCGGCTGGTTCCCGCTGACCGCAGCCCTGGCTCAGTTGCAGGGGGTCAAGCGCGAAGTGGTCCAGAGTTTCTATCAGGCTAGCGCCCCTTGAGTCAGGCACAGATTGCAGCCTCCGGCCCGGTATAGTACACTTTCGCCGGAGGGGGACGTATGGGCAAGGAATGGATCTATCGGCTGATCACTCGGCTGTCGGGGGGGATCGCCCGGCTGCTCTTCGGCCTTAAAATTCACGGACGGGCTAATATTCCCTCTGGCCACGGCTTCCTGCTGATCGCTCGTCATCGCAGCTATTGGGATATCCCGCTGCTGGCCGTGGCGCTGAAGCCAGAGCGGCGGATCCATTTTGTAGCCCGCCGGACGCTCCAGCGCAACCTGCTGCTGCGTCCCTTGATCAAGAACTTGACTATTACAATTGACCGCGAGCATTTTCGCCTGCAAGACTATCGCCGGATCAGCCAGGCTCTGGAGGCGGACAAGATCGTGGGCATCTTTCCCGAGGGCACGATGACGAACACCGAGACGATTCGCAGCGGGGTGGTGCGCTTCGCCGAGCGTAGCGGACGGCCGATACTGCCGATCAGGATTGCGGCCCGGGGGCCGTATCCGCCGCACTATCCCTTCGGCCTGCCCCGGATAGATATCTGGATCGGGCAGAGCTTCCGGCTCGCGGAGCTGGAGTCGGAGCTAAACCGGACGTTGTCGCGTCAGGAGCGCTATGCCCAGTTGGGCCAGGCACTGATGCAGCGGATTGACCGGGCCGGCCTCCCGGCGGAGCGGCCGCTGACCGCCGGTCAGGAGCTGCGATGATCGAGATCATTCGGGCCAAGAGCGCCGGTTTTTGCTTCGGCGTGGAGCGCATCGTCAAGATGGCCGAGGCGCTGACCCAGCAGCCGGCAGGTCCGGTCTACTGTCTGGGCGAGCTGATTCACAATCCTCAAGAGGTCGAGCGGATTCGCGCCCAAGGGATGCGCTTTATCACCGGGCCGGACGAACTGCCACCGTTGGCACCCGGCCAGCAGGCGCGGGTGCTCATCCGGGCCCACGGCGTGGCCCCGCAGGTCAAGCGGGCCATCACAGAGCGAGGCTATCAGCTCTCCGACGGGACCTGTCCGCTGGTGACCATCCCGCATCAATTTGCCCGCAAGCTGGTCCAGGACGGCTATCGGCTGGTGATCATGGGCCACCGGGAGCATCCGGAGATCCAAGGCATCTTGGGGGAGTTGGCCGACCTGCCGGAGGGCCGGGTGGACGTGGTCTCCGGCCCGGAGGAGCTGGAGCGGCTGGAGCTGCGGGCCGGTGATCGGGTGGGGCTGATCTCCCAGACGACTCATCCCTACGAGCGCTTCGCCCGGTTGGTCGGCGAGGTGCTGGCTCGCACCCTGGAGGTGCGAGCTTACAACACCATCTGTCAGGCGACCAGCGAGCGGCAGGGGGCGACGCTGGCCCTGGCCAAGGAGGTCCCGCTGTTGATCGTGGTCGGCGGGCGCCGCAGCTCAAACACCAATCGCTTAGTGGAGATTGCATCCCTTTATACCGAGTGTTATCATCTGGAGGATGCCGCAGAACTGAAAAAGGAGTGGTTCAATGGCGTAGAAAAGGTCGGAATTGCGGCGGGGGCTTCCACCCCGGAGCGGAGCATTCAAGAGGTCGAACTGACAATCAGAGCGTTGGTAGGTGATGGTTAAGATGGCAGAGAGCAAGATGGAAGAGTTTTTCACCGAGAAGGACGTACAGATGTACAGCCGCGGCGACGTCTTGCGCGGCCGCGTGCTGCAGGTCAACGAGACAGGCGTGCTGGTGGACATCGGCTACAAATCGGAAGCTCAGATGCGACGGACCGATCTGGCCCCCTTCCGCAACCAGGAGATCGCCCCCGGCGAGGAGATCGAGGTCCTGGTCACTTATATAGACGAGGATGAAGGGACGGTCTATGTCTCCGAGAAGCAAGCGATCTACGAGAAGCGCATCGGCGAGTTGGAGCGCATCTATCACGATCGCGGCTATGTCAAAGGGTTCATTGAAGACGTGGTCAAGGACGCCGGTTATCACGTCAATCTCAACGGGATTAGGGCCTTTCTCCCCGGCTCACACTTGGGCAACGATCTGCCGGCCGACATCGGCAAATTGCGCGGCCAGGAGGCGACCTTCGCCATTCTGGAACTGGACCGACGCGAGAAGAATTTGGTGGTCTCTCATAAGCGGTATTTGCAGGATCAGGAACGCCAACGGCTGGATCAGATCTTCTCCCAATTGGAAGTAAGTCAGGTCGTCGAGGGCCAGGTCAAGAGCATCGTAGAGTTTGGCCTCTTCGTGGACATCGGCGGCTTTGAGGGGCTGGTGCACCGTTCCGAGATCAGTTGGAAGGACCTGCCGGCGCCACCCTCCAGCTATAAGGTCGGCGACCCGGTGACGGTTAAGGTGCTGGATTTCGATCGCAAGCGCCAACGGATCAGCCTGAGCATCAAGCGACTGCGCCCCGATCCTTGGATCGACATCTGCGAGCGCTACCCCGTGGGTCAGGTATTCTCCGGCGAGGTGGTCAGCATCACCAACTTCGGAGCCTTTGTGCGCTTGGAGCCGGACGTAGAAGGCTTGGTGCACATCTCCGAGCTTTCCTGGGGTTATCCTGAGGACCCTCATGAGGTGGTCCAGGTGGGCCAGACGGTCAAGGCAGTGGTGCTCGATTGCAACAAGGGCAACCGCCGGATCAGCCTGAGCATGAGGCGCGCCGAGCCCGACCCCTGGGCCCTGGTGGAAGAGCATTATCCGCAAGGGGCGGTAGTGATGGGTGCGGTCACCAAGCTCACAGACTTCGGGGCCTTCGTCCAACTGGAGGATGGCATCGAGGCGCTGCTGCACATCTCGGAGATGAGCTGGGAGCATGTGGCCCGCCCGGGTGACGTGGTGCAGCCTGGCGACCAGATCAGTGCCAAGGTGCTCAAGGCCGACGGCGCCAAGCGCAAGATCCGCCTCTCGCTGCGCGCCCTGCAGGAGGACCCCTGGCACAAGTTCTTGCAGAACTTCCAGTTGGGCTCGATCGTGGAAGGGCCGATCTCCGAGATCAAGGATTTCGGGGCTTTCTTGAAATTGACCGATGAGGTCGAAGGACTGATCCACGTCTCCGAGGTCACCGACGAGCGCATCGCCACCCCGGCCGAGGTGCTCAAAGTGGGTCAGGTGGTCAAGGCCCGCATCATCGGGATTAACGAGGAGAAGCG
Source organism: uncultured bacterium (assembly GCA_913053845.1). Lineage (GTDB taxonomy): Bacteria > Bipolaricaulota > Bipolaricaulia > RBG-16-55-9 > DRJF01 > DRJF01. Next base: position 39,315 of record CAJXGD010000007.1, read on the forward strand.
CCAAGTGCGCCTCAGCATGCGCAACCTGGAGGTTCAAGAGCAACAGGAACACGCCCTGGAGGAGGCTGGTCCCTCAGGCTTCACCATGCGCGAGCTGCTCAAGGGCAAATCGTTTGAGGAGACCGGTTGACCCCTGAGAGCTTAGCGCCGAAGCCTTGAGCCTAAGCGGGCAAAGGCGGGTAACGTGTTGGCTTTCCTAGCCGGGCTGTTCTTCTATCTCCTGGGGACGATTCCGTTCAGCTATTTGATCGTCCGCTGGCGCCAGGGGGGCGACATCCGCCGACTGGGCAGTGGTAACTCCGGCGCGAGCAATGTAGTCCGCCAGTCAGGCCTGATCTACGGGATCGCCGCTTTTGCACTGGATTTTCTCAAGGGAGCTCTCTCTGCTTATCTGGCCCGGCGTTGGGGATTGCCCCTCTGGTTGGCTGGCCTGGCCGTGGTCGGCCACGACTGGTCTCCCTGGCTGCGCTTCCGGGGAGGCAAGGGAGTGGCGACCAGCTTGGGCCTGATCTTGGTGCTCTCCTGGCCGACGCTGCTGATCACCGTGGGCATCTGGCTACTGACCGTGATGCTCAGCGGCTGGGCCTCGCTGGCCTCGCTGCTGGCGCTGGGGCTCTCCCCCTTGGCACTGCTGCTGCGCGAGAGCTCATTGAGCAATCTGCTCTTTTTAGTCGGCCTGGCGCTGCTGGCCGCCGGGCGCCATCATAAGAATATCGCCCGCCTGATCCGTGGAAAGGAGCGCTCGCTCTTCAAGAAGACGTAGTGCGACCAGATCTCGGGCGAGCGCACCCTCCTGGAGGCTGCTCCCATGGCAAGATTCAAGGGCTTGTGCCTTGCCCCGTCAAGCCGTACTATGACAGATCGCTATGCTGAAAAAACTCTTGGCTGCCGCCCGGCACAACGACAGTTGGCTCTGCGTGGGTCTCGATCCGCAGCCTACCCTATTGCCCCGGCCATTGGCGCGGGCTTCTCAGGCGGAGGCCATCTGGGAGTTCAATAGGCAGATCATCGAGGCCACCAGCGAGCTGGTCTGCGCCTACAAACCCAACATCGCCTTCTACGAGGCGCTGGGCCCGCGCGGCCTGGAGATCTTGCAACGAACTCGCGAGCACATTCCGGCCCACCTGCCGGTGATCTGCGATGCTAAACGCGGCGATGTCGCCCACACTAACAAAGCCTACGCCCAGGCGCTCTTCAGCTTGTACAACTTCGATGCGGTGACGGTCAACCCTTATCTAGGCTTCGAGGCACTGGAACCCTGGCTATCCTACCCGGATAAAGGCCTGTTCCTACTTTGTCGTACCTCCAATCCCGGTGCCGGACAGTTTCAAGACTTGAATTGCGTCGGCCGGCCTCTCTACACCCAAATCGCCACCGCAGCCGCCCGTTGGGACCAATCCTGGTCTGGACGACTGGGCTTGGTGGTCGGGGCGACCTATCCCACGGAGCTGGCCACCGTGCGCCAGATAGTGGGCGAAGCGATGCCGCTGCTGCTGCCAGGCGTAGGAGCGCAGGGAGGAGATTTAGTACAAGCAGTTCAGGCAGGCATGAATGAAGCCGGCGAGTTGGCACTGATCAGCGTCAGTCGCAGCGTAATTTACGCTTCGGCGGGTGCAGATTTTGCCTCGGCCGCCCGCGCTGCAGCACAGCAGTTGCGCAACCAGATCAATCGGGCACGCCGGCGCGACTAGGGGTGGGCGAACCAGGACTTGAACCTGGGACCTCCTGCGTGTGAGGCAGGCGCTCTCCCACTGAGCTATTCGCCCTAAGTCACCCGGTTAGCTTAGCAGAGCCGGCCGGAGGATGCAACGCTCAAGGCTCGTTCAGTAGTTGATTGCCCATGCGATCGGCCAGGCTCTCCGTCTCCCGTTTGCGAGTGATCTCCGCCAACCCCAAGGGGGTCAGATCGATGAAATCCGCCGGCACACGGTCCTTCTTCAGCTCGCTCCGCAGCTTGCGGATCACCTTACGCTCGGACTCCCGACGCTTCATGTCCACGAAATCTACCACGATGATCCCGCTGATCTTGCGCAGGCGAAGCTGCCGGGGGATCTCACAGGCTGCCTCCAAATTGCTGTTTAAGATGGCCAACTCTTGGTCTTTATGATGGGTGTCCCTGCCAGTGTTGACATCAATGGCCGTCAGCGCTTCCGTCTCGGCGATGATCAGCGAGCCCCCGCCGGGCAAGGGCACACGCGGCTGCAAACTGAAGCGTATCTGCTCCTCCACGTCGCGCAGCTCAAAGAGCGGCTGCTGATCCTCATAGAGCTGGATCCGCCGTTTGTGGTCGCGCAGATGGAGATAGTCCAGGAAATCCAAGATATCTTGATAGGTAGCCTGATCGTCCACTATGACCTGGTGGATATCATCGAGCAGGCGATCGCGCAACAGATTGCGGATCAACCCTTGCCCATGATAGATTAGCTTCGGGGCCTTGGCCTTGGCTGCCTCCTCCTCGATCCCCTTCCAGGTGCCTAGCAGATAGTTAAAATCCCGTTCCAAGTCCTCACGTGAGGCGCCGGCCGAGGCGGTGCGCGCGATCAGGCCCTCATTGGGACGCTTGATCGCCCGTGCGATCTCTTTGAGACGCTCGCTCTCCTTGGGATCATCAATGCGCCGCGAGATGCCCAGTCGCCGATCCTTGGGGAGAAAGACCCAGTAGCGCCCGGCCAAGCTGAACCGGGTCGTGCCTTGAGGGTTCTTGCTGCCAATCCCCTCCCGCTTGATCTGGACCAGCAACTCTTGGGAGCTGTGCAGCACCTTGTTGATGGGAAAAGGTTGTCCCCGATGGTAACCGCGGTCGACCAGCAACTCCTCATTGATCTCCTTGGCCGAGACGAAGAGATTGTCCACCTCACCCACGTCCACAAAGGCCGAACTCAAGCCACTGAGCACATCTTTGACTACGCCTTTGTAAATATTACCGACCAATCTCTTCCGCTGGGGATCCTCATAGTAGATCTCTGATAACCGATTGTCTTCTAGGATCGCCACCCGCTTTATCGCTGAGCGAGCGGAGATCAGAATCTCCTTCTCGATAACTCATCACTCCTTTATCATCGGCTAATGTCTCCAATAGCTCTTGGATCGTCCTCCGGGTCGCCGGGTGGCGGAACTGGGGAGCCAGCTCGGCCAGGGGCACCAAGACGAAGCGTCGCTGGGTCAAGCGCGGGTGCGGAAGCTGCAAGTCCGCTTCAGTTATGATCTGCATCCCGTAGAAGAGCAGATCCAGATCTATCCGGCGCGGTCCCCAGTGGCGGCCCCTCACCCGACCCAATCGGGCTTCAATCTCTTGACAGCGCTGCAACAAGGCCCGCGGTCCCAGCCTGGAGCTCAGTTCGACCACCGTGTTGAGAAACCGGGGTTGGGCGGTGAAGCCCAGCGGCTCAGTCTGATAGAGCGACGCGCGGGCTACCACCTGGACCTCAGGCGTCCGGGCCAAGCGGCTCAGGGCACGCTCCAGATAGGCCCGGCGGTCGCCCAGGTTGGAGCCCAAGCCCAAAAAGATGCGCTCAGCCATCGCTGCGCTCACTTTGGACCTCCGCGGCCACGCCGCCCAATTGCAGTCCCCACGGGGCGCGCGGATGTTTGTGCACGCGCACTTTGGCATGTCTTACCGGGGGGAAATCGTGCAGGAGCTGATCGCTCAGGGCATGGGCTAGCGACTCGATCAGGCGAAATTGGTGGGTCTGATTGAAGCTGGCTACTCGGCGGATGACCGCCATGTAATCCACCGTCTCGCTCAGTTGATCCTGGGCGGAGGCAAAATCCCCCTGGAGCTCGATGTCAAACGAGTAAATCCCACCCCGCTCGCGCTCCTCGGGGGCCACACCATGCCGGGCGTAGAGAGTCAAGCCTTCAATGAACAACCGATCCAAGCCGCGTTATCCTTCCCATCTGCATCATTTCTCCCAGCGCTTATTGTGCCAAGTGGCGGACCGTTTTGCAAGCTCAACCCGGCGACCTGGTTTGCCGGGTCTGCCGAGACAGCAGTTGCCCCAGTCGGCCGAAAGCATAGACCGAGCCGTCATCGCCGATCGGGTAAAGCTCAAAGTCCGGCAAGGTCGCTTCGTCAAGCAGCGGCGAGAGGCAGCCCTCGCGCCCCAGATCGCTGCCCTGCACCAGCGGATTAACAGCGGGCTGCACCAGCAGCTTGACCCCCCGATAGCTCCCCTGGAGAAAGCATTTGTAAAGCTCCACCCGACCGGTGACTGGATCGCGCAAGCCGATCGCCGGATGCTCGTGGCCGATGATTACCAGCTCAAGGTCGGCCGAAAGCTCATCAGGCTGCCGATCACCGTGGATGAAGAGCAGCGGTCCGGCGCGATAGGCCGCACAGAGCTCAATGCGAGCGCTCGCCTGGGCCAGCGGGGCCAGCTCACCGTCATGGTTGCCTTGGACCAGCACCAGCCGCTCGCTCAACTCGGCCAGCTCGCTCAGGAAACCGAGCAGCTCCTGGAGCTCCCGCCCCGAGCAGGGGCCGAAACTGTGGCGCAGATCGCCGTTGATGATCAGGCAGCGCAGGGGGTGAGCCGTCGAGATGGCCAACTGAGCGACGATCCGGTTCAGGCGGACGCGCACCGCCTGGAGCTGCCGCTGGGGCAGGAGCAGCCCCTCACGGCCGAGCGCCCGCTCGAAGCCCAGGTGCAGGTCGGCGATGGCCAGCGTCCGGCAGCGCTGCCAATAGCAGGCCAGGTCCACCAGTTGTAGCTCCTCATCCAGGAGTAGGCTTTTCATCCGATTATCCGAGCGAATTATAGCTCTATGCTCGGGCGTCGGCGATGTGAAGTTGCCCCTGGAGTCCTTTTCGCTTATGATCGTTGGCTGTGGGGCTATCAGGGTCATAACTTGTGGGAGGCGAAGTCGAGCCAATGGATCTGTTCAGCAAATGCGAGAATTATCACGAGGTCAAGCAGGCCAAGGAGCAGGGCTATTACCCCTATTTCTTGCCGGTCTGCTCCGCTCAAGACAGTGAAGTGATCATCGAGGGTCGGCGGGTCCTGATGCTGGGCTCCAATAATTATTTGGGCCTGACTACCCATCCTCAGGTGAAACGTGCCGCAATTCAGGCCGTCGAGCAGTACGGCACTTCCAGTTGTGGCTCGCGTTTTCTCAACGGCACCATGGAGTTGCATCTGGAGTTGGAGGAGCGGCTGGCCCACTTCCTCAAGCGCGAGGCGGCGCTCTGCTTCTCCACCGGTTTCCAGACCAATCTGGGGACTATCTCAGCCCTGGTGGGCAAGAACGATGTAGTATTCTCCGATAAGTGGGATCACGCCTCGATCATTGACGGCATCCGCCTTTCCCTGGGCAAGACCAAGCGCTTTCGACACAACGACGTGGAGGACCTACGTCGTGCCCTGCGCGACTGTCCTGATGAGCTGGGCAAATTGATCGTAGTCGACGGCCTGTTCAGCATGGAAGGGGACATCTGTCCCTTGGCGGAGATCACCCAGGCCGCCCGGGAGTACGGTGCGCGGGTCATGGTGGATGACGCCCACGCTCTGGGTGTCTTGGGCGCTCATGGTCGCGGCACAGCCGAGCATTTCGGCCTGGAAGACCAGGTTGACTTGATCATGGGGACCTTCAGCAAATCATTTGCCTCGCTGGGTGGTGTGATCGCCGGCCCGGCCTCGGTGATCAGCTATATCCAGCACCATGCCCGCTCGCTGATCTTCAGCGCCTCCATGCCGCCCTCGGCGGTGGCCACCGTGCTGGCCGCGCTGAAGGTAATAAAGAACGAGCCGGAAAGGCACGAGCGGCTGTGGCACAACGCCCACAAGATGCAGGCCGGCCTGCAAGCGATGGGCTACGATACCGGAGCGTCCCAGACACCGGTCATCCCACTGGTGATCGGCGATATGTTCCTGGCGCTGACCATGTGGCGCGAACTGCTGGAGAACGGCGTCTACGTCAATGTGATCTTGCCCCCAGCGGTGCCCCAGGGTCGGGCGCTGCTGCGCACCAGCTATATGGCCACCCATACCGATGAACAACTCGACTTCGCCCTGGAGATCTTCCATAAGATGGGCCACAAGCACGGCGTCCTGCCCGGTTGAGCGGCCTGCGCTTAGAGCTTTTTCTCGTAGATGCGGTAGGTCTTGTCCAGCCGAGAGCCGACCATCTTACAGGCACGAATGATCAGCTCATTGTCTTCTAATAGCCAGGAGAACTCGCAACTGCGAAAGCGGTGCAGTGCCAAGGTCGCCTCGATCAGTTGGGAGTAGATCAGGGCGTCCACCCCGCGCAGCCGATAGCCGCCCTTGATGCCCAGGGTGATGAAGCGCAGGCCGTCCACCCGCCGCATCCCTCGCAGCAGTCGGAAGATTCCCCAGGGGAAGAGCCTGCCCCGCAAGGGCAACAACGCCTGATAGGCGTCGGGGATCACCAGCCCAAAGCCCACCGGTTCTGCGTCCAGCTCAGCGATCAAGGCTAGCTCAGGAATGGCGATCTGTTTGAGCTCTTTGCCCTGGGCGAGAAACTCGGCCTCGCTCATGGGGACGAAGCCCCAGTTGCGCTCCCAGGCGGCGTTGTAGATCTGGCGCAGCCGGGTGACCTCGGTGGAGAAGTCGTGCAGGTTGATCTGGCGCACCTTGAAGCCGCGCCGCTCGGCCCGCCGGGCCAGTGCGCGCAGCCGCACCACCAGCTTTTCATTCTTGGCCAGGAAATTTTCGTCAATCTGAAGGCGATAAGCCAGCAGGTCTTTGATTTTAGTGAAGCCGGCAGATTCAAGTAATTCCGGATAATAAGAGGGATTATAGGTCATCATCACACAAGGGGGCCGGGAGAAGCCCTCGACGAGCAGGCCACACTCCCCATTGGTGTTGAAGTTAAAGGGTCCGCGCAGGGCCTTCATGTCCGCGGCGCGCCCCCAGTCGGCGGCTGCCCCTAGCAGGGCCTGACCGACCACCTGATCATCAAGAGTCTCAAAGAAGCCGAAGAATGCCGTCTGCTCATCCCAAAATTCATTGTGGTCATGGTCAATCTGCGCCGAGATGCGTCCCACCGGTTGACCGGCTTGATAGGCCAAGAAGAGCTGCACCTCAGCATGCTGATAGAAGGGATTGCGCTTCGGATCGAAGCGCTCTCGCTCTTGGCTGAGCAGCGGTGCGACCCAATTTTGATCGTGGCGATAAAGCTGCCAAGGCAGGCGGATGAATTGCCGCTGCTGCTCGGTGGTCCGGACGGCCCTGATCTCAAGCGGCGAGTTGTTCAACGAGCTCATGGGCTCTTTTATACCCGAAAAGCGGGGGGGCGGGCAAGGGCCGAGGCCAGCGGTGCAAGATCTGAGTTGCAGCATCGGCGAGCTGACGCTATCTTGATTGCGCCTAGAGGAGGTGGTGCTCATCATGCGTGTTCTGGTTACCGGCGCGACCGGCCTAGTCGGCAGTCATTTGGCCCAACAGTTGGTGGAAGCCGGCGAAGCGGTGCGCGCCCTGGTGCGACCTACCAGCGATGTGCGTCGGCTGCAGGCACTGGGCATCGAGCTGGCTCCAGGCGATCTAAACGATGAGAAAAGTCTGCGCTCGGCCTGCCGGGGCGTACAAATCGTCTATCACTGCGCCGCCCGCCTGCCCTTGGGAGGCCGGCGGGAGCGGTTCTATCGGACCAACGTGCAAGCTACTGCCGCGCTGCTGCGCGCCGCTCAAGCGGCCGAAGTGGAGCGCTTCGTTTATACCAGCACAGTGGACGTCTACGGCTACGCCGATCAGCGAGGGACCGACGAAGAGACGCCTTTTCGGGCCGACGGTTATTACTCCGAGACCAAGATCGCCGCAGAGAAGCTCCTCTGGCAGGCCTATCGCAGCGAGCATTTTCCCGTGGCTATAATTCGTCCCTGTCTGATCTATGGCCCCTATGATCGCAATCTGTGGCCCGCGCTGCTGCGGATGCTGGCCGGGCATCACGTGCCGCTGATCGGCGGCGGCCGCACCCTGGCCGACATAGTTTACGCCGGCGACGTGGCCCAGGCGCTCCGACTGGCCGGCAGGCGCGCCGAGGCCCTGGGCCAAGCCTACAACGTGACCGATGGGGCGGAGCGCACCGTGCGCCAGCTACTGAGCGCTTTCGCTCAGGCTCTGCACCTGGAACCCCGTTTTTTTCGCTTGCCCTATGCCCCGGCTTATGGTGCAGCTCAACTGCTCGCCGGGATAAGCCGCACGCTGGGCTTCAACCTGCCTGCCGATCTGCAGCCCGATATCATCAAGGCACTGGGCCACGATCGTCACTTCAACATCGGCAAAGCCCGCGCTCAATTGGGCTATCGTCCCCAAGTCGATCTGGAGACGGGCCTGGCGCAAACGCTCGCCTGGTATAATCAACGCCCAGTCTAGTAGGGGCGTATGGCTCTTGCGCCCAGAGGAAGGGAGGGGGAACTTGTCGCCTGTTATCACGCTCTTGATCATAATCGCCGCCGCACTGGTGCTCTTCGTCAGCGAGCGTTTTCCCATTCCCTTAGTGGCTTTGTCCATCTCGGTGGTGCTGATGCTCACCGGTCTGGTCACGCCGGCCGAGGGCATCTCCGGCTTCAGCAGCCCGGCGACCATCACGGTGCTGGCCATGTTTGTGCTCAGCGCCGGCTTGCAGAAGACCGGCATCGTCCGCTCGCTAGGCGAGCTGATCATCCGCTTTGCCGGCGGCAATCAGTACAAGGGGCTGGCCGCGATCATGCTGGTCGCCGGCGGGCTCTCGGCCTTCATCAACAATACCGCCGTGGTGGTGGTGCTCTTGCCCACGGTGATCATCTTGGCCCGGCGCACGGCGCTCTCTCCGGCCAAATTGCTCATTCCTCTCTCGTTCAGCAGTATGCTGGGCGGCCTGGGCACCCTGATCGGCACCTCGACCAATATCTTGGCCTCCGACGTCGCGAACAAGCTGGGCTACGGGCCGATTTCCATGTTCGAGTTCACCAAGCTGGGCGTGATAGTTTTCCTGGTCGGCGGAGTCTATCTCTTGCTCTTCAGTGGACGCCTCTTGCCGGAGCGCCGTGGGCCACGAGAGGAGAGGACCGAGAGCTACCATCTGCGGGATTATCTCACCGAGCTGGTGATCCTGCCCGACTCACCCTTGGTTGGGTCCACGGTGGCCCAGTGTCGGCTGCGGCAGCTCTCCGATGCTGACGTGCTGGAGATTATCCGCGCTGGGAGCAAGCTGGAACAGCCGTTCGCTGACGAAAGGCTGCAAGCGGGCGATGTGCTGATGGTTCGAGGCAAGGTTCAGACGCTGCTGCGGGTGCGCCGCAGTGCCGGGATCAAGATCCTGCCGGAGGTGCAACTACGCGACTCCGATCTGGTGGCCGACCGGATGGGCCTGCTGGAGGTGCTCATCTCGCCGACCTCGCATCTGATCGGGCGTACCCTGGAGGAGATCCGCTTTCGCAACCGCTACAACGCCACGGTGCTGGCCATCCAGCGCCACGGCGAGGCGATTCGCGAGCAACTGAGCAAGAACCGGTTGGCCGTAGGTGATGCGCTCCTGATCCAAGGCCCAAGCGCCGTGCTGGAGATGATCCAGGCCAGCCCCAACTTCATCATCGTCGGTGAGGTGCCCCATGAGACGCTCCGCCGGGAGAAGACACCCATCGCGCTGGGGATTATCATCGGAGTGGTCCTGCTGGCTGCCCTGAACGTCCTGCCCATCCTGGTGACCGCCTTGGCCGGAGCGGTGCTGATGGTGCTGACCGGCTGTCTGGAGATGAGCGAGTTTTACGAGGCGGTGCGCTGGGATGTCATCTTTCTACTAGCCGGCATTATTCCTTTGGGGCTGGCGTTGGAGAATACCGGGGCGGCCGCGTCGATCGCTCAGTACGCCGTGGGACTCTCCGGTGTGCTGCCCCCGTTGCTGATTTTGGGGCTCTTCTACGTGCTCTCCATGCTCCTGACGGAGATGATCTCCAACAACGCCACCGTCGTCCTGCTCATCCCGATTGCCACCGCCGCGGCGACCGATCTGGGGCTGAACCCCCAAGCCTTCATCATGACGGTGATGTTTGCCGCCTCGATGAGCTTTCTCACCCCCATCGGCTATCAGGCGAACACGCTGGTCTACAGCGCGGGCGGCTACAAGTTTACCGATTTCTTCAAGGTAGGAGCGCCGATCAGCCTGATCTTGATCCCGATCACGGTCTATCTTATCTCGGTTTTCTGGCCGCTCTAGACCAACTTGTCAGAAGGCCGCTTTGCAGATTTCCTTGTGTTGAGGTATCATGGCAAAGATATGCATAGTGGCTGAGCTTCACTATTGCAAGGGGGAAATCATGGATACAGATGTGATGAACGGAGTCGATGTCGAGCAACTTGTTGGCACCATTGAGGCGATAAAGGACAAACCGGAGCTTGCCAGGTTCAACTTCAGGGCCAAGACGACTTGGATCAATGGTGGGCACTCGCGGACGACGATCCAAAGCTTCTACGGTGCAGGTCAGGAGGATACTTCTCGCAGCGAACCATTCGTTTTGGAGGGAGATGAGCCACCAGTCCTGCTCGGTGCGAACAAGGGCCCCAATGCCGTTGAGATGGTTCTGGCAGCCTTGGCCTCATGTCTGACCGTCGGTATGGTGTACAACGCCGCGGCCCGTGGATTGAAGATCGAGCGGCTTGAGTTCGAGCTTGATGGTGACGTTGATCTACACAGGTTTTTGGGTCTTTCCGACACCGTGCGAGCCGGTTATCAGAACATTCGGCTTACCTGTTCTCTGCAAAGCGACGCGTCTGACAGCGAGCTCTCAGAGCTCCTCGAACATGTCAAGAATACCTCCCCCGTGCTAGACATCATAAGCAACCCCGTCAATGTGGAAGTGCAGCTGAAGCACCTCTGAGGAGAAAGACTCTATCAAGCATGTGCTATCGCCCTGCAGGCGGGCTGGCTGAGGGGAGGAGAGAGCGAAAGACTCAATCTTGACCTGCTGATCTGGCGTTCGCGACAGCTTCCAGTCCAGAGTGGAAAGCCAACTCTAACTCCTCAAGCACATGTTCATCATGCGCCAGGGAGATGGCCTGGTGTGACAGAGGATTTGAGCCAACCAGTATTCCACAGTTGGCAAGCGCAGCTACAAAGGTAGCATACAGGCGCGCGTCAGTGGTAGCCGCAGAGCGGTAGTCGCGGATGGAGACAGCGGTAAAGTACCACTGTAGATGGCCACCACCACCACAGAGCTGGGCCCCAATTCCTAGGGGTTCCGCTGCTTCGGCAAACGCGCGCCGTAAGCGCTCGGTGCGTACCGCTAGAGTCCGTTGCAAGGAACCATCGGCCAAGAGAGGCAAGGTAGCTGATGCGGCCGCCACCGATACCGCATGACCGTTAAATGTACCCACGAAGGCTGGTCCATTACCAGGTTCAGTCAGCCGCATGAGCTCTTCGCACCCGGCTAGAGCTGCTATGGGATAGCCGTTTGCCAGAGCTTTCCCGTATGTAGCCAGATCAGGTACGACGTCGTAGTATTCTTGTGCACCGCCTGGCGCGAGGCGAAAACCGGTGAGGAGCTCGTCGAAGATCAGCACGATGCCATGTTTTGTACAGATCTGTCGCAGGGCGCGCAAGTACTCACCCGTTGCAGGTATGTAGCCAATGTCAATCAACACCGGTTCTACGATCACAGCCGCTAGCTCATGCGCGTGTTCTTCAATCAGTGCACGCGTCCGAGCGATATCGTTGAAAGGCAGCACCAGAACGCTGTTCACCGCATCCGGATGCAGTCCTGCCGAACCAGCCAGCGAAATGGGTGCGTCCAGGGAGCCAAGGCAGTTCACATCTGGCCAGGCGCTTACGAATACCTCATCTGACCAACCGTGATACGACCCCTCCGCTTTCGCCACGCCCACTCGGCCTGTCGCATAACGTGCGACGTGCAAGGCGTGCATCATAGCCTCTGTACCTGTATTGCTAAAGCGCACCAGGTCCATCGTCCGTACGATGCGCAAGAACTGCTCGGCCACCTCTACCGCACCCTCCCATTCAACCCCAATGGTGAGGCCAGTATCAAGCACTCGCGCCACGGCATCTTGGACGCGCGAGTCACCGTGCCCCAAAATGACAGCACCGTTGCCCATGATAAGGTCGAGATAACGGTTGCCGTCCACATCCCAAACCTCCGCGCCGCGGGCCCGCCGGAAGTAGTAAGGATAAGGTTTGCGCGCGCGTGTGTTCGAATTGACACCGGCGGGTATCACCTGATAGGCGCGTTTATGAAGCTCCGCCGATTTCTCTGTGTTAAAGGGCATCTCTGCTGAGAACCTCCTCGAGAAGTTTTAATGAGCGTGGTGAGTGCTGCTCACGATATAGGAGATCGAAAAACGACCTCCGCCGCTGTGCAGGAACGTTGTGGTACGCGCGGCCGACGATGCGCTCTCCCCAGGCGTAGGCGAAGATGAAGGGGCGACGTAACCGGTAACTCAAGAAACTCAGGCGTTGTTCCACCCACGACGGGTCAGCGGCCGACTCGTCCTGCAGATGGACACGCGCCAGGTGGGCAGGCTGACTCGCAGCCAGACGCAAGGCAGCGTGGCAGGTTGCCATCGCACGCACGCGCGATATAGCCGAAGCTAGCTTATCATCGTTATCTATGTCCCAACAGAAGGAGAGTCCGTTGTCACCAATACCCTCAAAAATAGGACTCGTAGGTGTATCTGTCACAACGAGTAGCGCATCCTCACCTGCTTCTCTGGAGGCGACCGCCGCTTCACGCACCGCAATGTGGGTCAGGTGACCAGGATACGCCTCGTGCGCTACGAGGTGGCGTAGTGCAGGCAACGTATAGGGTTGGTCCAGGTTGACGTACATCCGGCAACCTTCATAGTCACAGTAAGCGCTGTAGGGTACACCATGTACGGCAACGGGATGGATTGTCCTCCGCGTTGGTATGCGGAAGAGTCGCTCTTCAACGCGCTCGCGGGCGTCTGCCAGCAGGCGGTTCAAGGTCGCGACTACGTCCTCACGCGGCACATGCCGCTCGGTCTCCCAGGATCTGAGCGCTTTTGCCAGTGGACCATCGTAGCCGGCCTCATGTAAACGCACGCGCAGCTCGGTGCGCACAGCTTCCCACTCAGATTCGGCAAAGGGCAGACGTTCAAGGCCCAGGAGTCGTGAGCCCAAACGCGCAAAAGCCTTCCCCTCTAGGTGATGTCCCCCACTTTGCTGCCAGGCGATGAATTCCAAAATCGATGTCGCTAAGTCCTCATAGTAGGCACAGCGCACCTTGTCCACAAGTGCACCCGCAGCACTCCTCAGATCGCCCCAATGGCGGTCGGCTTCGCTCCAATCCTCATATGCTACGGGTTTCACCTGCGAGAGATTGATGGCCACAAGCCCCTCACTGGCCAGGCTGTCATCCTTGCCCCCAACCGACGGACTTGCCCCTTTCAGTGGAACCTCAGCGACCGTTCCCTCACGGTGGCGCAGCGCGCGCCGGTACAGCCCGTCGACGCCCAGAATCGCCGAGGTGACCTCAACGCTGTATTCCCACAGACGAGCGTTCATGCTCATGATGTCTCCATGCTGCTTATCTGCCTTCGCCGCTCTCTAGGTTACCAATCATGTATCCGTAGTCTCCTGGCCCAACCACGTCCGTAGTCAGATGAGAGAGGATCATGATCCCGCGCCCAAGGGGGTTCCGGACTACCTCTAACTCTTCGAACGTATATGGGCTTAACACTCGGCCAAGGATCTCCCCACCGGCAACCTCTTGCCCTAGCGAAGGTGCTGCTGTCTCCAAGAGCCCACCCATGTGCGGGCGTACTGTAACAATCTCATTGATGACCACTTGCTCCGGTATCTCGAGCGGAACTCCCTCGACTACATTTAAAGCCCTTAAGATGTTCATAATACCCTCCACACCGCGCGCCACATACGGCCTCTGATCTACCTGACCTCCACCAAGCTCGACGACGACGGTGGGAGTCCCACGTTCCGCGGTGATAGTGGTCGCAGTGCCGCGAAACATAGTTCCGCTCAACCCCTGATGGGGGCGGTAGAGGACCCGAGAACCGAAGCTTCGGGAGAGGTTTTCCGCGTTCAGAATATAGACATAGTCCACCGTTTGGCAGGCACCACCGGAGTGGAGGTCAATCAGGATGTCAACCTTGGTAAGGAAGGCCTCCGTGATCACAGTGGCCAACTGCTCGGTGAGCCAACCTTCCCTGTTCCCCGGGAAGACGCGATTCAGGTTGAGGGCGTCGAGTGGCGTGCTGCGCTTCATCGCTTCGAAGCCAAGCGGATTGGCCACCGGTAGGAGCAGTAACCGGCCGCGAAATGCCCTGTTAGCAAGTCGACGCGCCAACTGCAAGACAATGCGAGTACCAGTAGGTTCGTCACCATGGATAGCCGCGCAGATGCCCACTGTAGGCCCGTCTCCGTGTGTCCCTCCTAACTCGTGGAGGTAAACGGCTAACTCACCACCGTTCGCCAGGGTAGTCAAAGAAATGCGCCGTACATTCATCGATGTCCTCCTTTAGAAATGAGCTTCTCTGCCCTATGCTATGCCTTCCAATAGCAACCTAACGTGAGATCCCTCGAGGGTCGAGGAGGTCGCGTAACCCGTCACCAAACAGATTAAAGCCCAATACCGTAATCATTATGGCCAAACCAGGGAAGATCGATAAGTACGGGTCAACGCGCAAATAGCGCATCCCATACGCTAGTGTCCACCCCCAACTGGGCGCAGGAGGCTGCACGCCGAAACCCAAGAAACTTAGGGCCGATTCCGCAACAATTGCCGTGCCCAGTCCTAGGGTCGCCAGTACGATCACCGGTCCCAAGCTATTGGGCAGAAGATGATGGGAAAGGATACGCCAACTCGAAGCTCCGATCGCGCGCGCCGCCTCCACGTAATCTCGTTCACGCTCAGCCAGGGCGATGGATCGCACGACACGCACATACTGCGTCCAGAATACGGCGATCAACGCGATCGTGACATTCACCGGTCCTGAACCGAGGACAGCTACCAAAGTGAGTGCCAAGATGATCACTGGAAATCCTAGAAACACATCGACGACGCGCATAAAAAGAAGGTCGAGCCAACCGCCGAAGTAAGCCACGGAAAGACCGATCAACGTGCCTAAAGTGGCCGAAACACCGACTGAAGACAGAGCGATTAGCAGAGACAGGCGCGATCCAAAAGCAATTCGTGTCCAGAGGTCGCGACCGAAGTTGTCCGTTCCCATCCAGTGCTCAGAGTCAGGTGGAGCCAAACGGTGAGCCATATTCATTTCATTCAGCGGAAAACTCACCAACCAGGAGGCAAACACAGCCACGAACAGGATAGCAAAGATGATGAGAGCACCTAGCACTAGAGAGCGGTTCCGCAGTACTCTATGCATGTTCTACCTCATTATTAATCAAACCGGATGCGTGGATCAATTAGGGCGTAAAGGAGATCCACTGCCAGGTTCACTAGCGAAAAGAGAAGGGCAATGACCAGCACCGTACCTTGCAGGAGCGGGTAGTCGCGCTGAGAAATCGCCCCTACGGCCAACCGACCTACACCCGGCCAGCTGAATATGGTTTCTGTCAACACCGCCCCACCCAAAAGGGTGCCGAACTGCAGACCTATCACGCTGATGATCGGCAGAAACGCATTTCGTAGGGTGTGGTGGTAAACCACTTTCCAACCTGTTAATCCCTTGGCTAATGCTGTTCGTATGTAATCCTCGTGTAGCACGTCGAGCATCGAGGAACGTGTAATGCGGCTGATAAACGCGGCTCCGTTCAGTCCTAAGGCAAAAGCTGGCATCGCTAAGTGACGTAAACTGTCAACCAGCACTTGAGGATGTCCCGAAAGTGCCGCTGCAATCGCCTGCAGAAGTGGCGCACCGCGACCGAAGGCAGGCAACCAGCCCAGCAGCACGGCGAACCAGAACATCAGGAGAATACCGAGCCAAAAGACTGGCATAGAAACCCCAAGCTGAGCGAAGACCATGTTCGCCATGTCGATGACGGACCCCTGTCGCACTGCGGCCACAATACCCAGGGGCAATCCAATGACAATGGCCAGGAAGAGTGCTGTGACTGTCAGCTCTACCGTAGCAGATAGGTGAACGAGCACGATCTGGCTGACCGGATCATGTTGAAAGATCGACCTCCCAAGGTCTCCCACCGCCAGATGAGCGATGTAGATTCCCAGTTGCACGATGAGCGGCCGATCGAGCCCCAAAGCATGATGCATCTGCGCTATCGCCTGTGGCGTGGCATCCTGACCTAGAAGCACAACAGCCGGGTCTCCAGGTATAAGACGCATAAGCCCAAAGAGGATGACCACGATGCCAAGCATCATGGGAATCAGTAAGAGAACACGACGAATCACATAAGAGAGCATGTTAACTCCCTTGACAAAACATGGACATCCAGATTTGGGGGCGCAATCCAACTGCGCCCCCAAATCTGATCTCGACTAGAGGGGTCACTGGCGTTATGGGCCACCCAGTGAAGCGTGCACCAAACTGCGAAGCATGCCGAGCGAGTTGGGCACAAAGCCCTTGAGGGCCGTAGTGTAAATGACCTGATAGCCCTGGTAAGTGAGGATATAATACGGCACTTCCTCCGCGATGATCTTAGCCGCTTCCCGGTACGCCTTTGCACGTTCGTCCTGGCTCGACGCGGTCCGGCCCTTGTCAAGTAGTTGATCCACTTGCGGATTACTGTAGCCGCCCCAGTTGAATCCGCCGCCGGTATGTAACTGATTGTACATGGCACGGTCGGGATCAACCAGGTTGAGCCAACCTAACAGAGCAATCTGATACTTGCCATCCTGCACATTCGCGATGAAGGAGGGCCAGTCAGAGATGTTGACCGTGGAGTCAATGCCGTTTTGTTTGAAGATATTTTGCAGGTACTCCACGACCTGTATACGGTTTGGGTCCTCGCTATGGGTGCTGAGGACGATGGAGAGTTTCTTCCCATTCTTGTCGAGGATGCCATCGCCGTTCGTGTCTTTCCAACCCTCTTGAGCCAGCAACGCCTTCGCCCGCTGTGGATCGTAAGACGGTTGCTTAATCGTATCCGTGTAGGCCCAAGAACCTGGCAACAGGATGGACGTAGCTGCTTTATCGATGCCTTGGTAGATCTGATCGACAATCGTCTTTTGATCAACCAGCATAGCGAGCGCTTGACGTACTTTGACGTCGCTCAGTATCGGGTCTTTCGTATTGAAGTTTAGGTATGTGTAGCCGGTCCCTGTCATCTGCACGGTGGTAAAGCGCTTATCTTTTGCCAAGCGCTTTACGTCCTGCGGCGAAAGCGGGGACTGAATCAGATCGAGGTCGCCCGCCTCGAGCGCCTGAGCACGCGCGGTGTTATCCGGCACCACATCCACCTCGATCTTCTTGATGAACTGGGGCTCGCCTCCCCAGAAGTCAGGATTGGCCTCCAATACGATCTTGCTGGCTTTGTCCCACCTGACAAGCTTGAACGGTCCGCTACCAATGGGGTGAGAACCGAAATTCTGCCCCTCCTTCTCTGCAACGTGCTTGGGCACGATGCCTAGATCCAAGTAACTGAGTAGCGGTGCATACGGCTGCTTTAATGTGAACTTAACCGTGTGTGCGTCTATCGCTTCGACCTTTTCGATGGGGGTGTACAGCCCACGATGTGGTGCTCCGAAGTTCGGGTCCAGCATCGTCTGGAAGGTGTATACCACGTCTTCCGCCGTAACCGGTGTGCCATCCTGGAATTTTACCCCACTGCGTAGCTGAAAGATCCATGTTTTCGGGTCTGGATTTTTCCAGCTAACAGCCAAGTCAGGCTGGGGTTGAAGTTTAGCATCGAGCTGCACCAGACCATCGTAAATCAGGTTCGTAACACGGTAAGCGGTAGTGTCCTGCTCCAAGCGTGGGTCAAGCGTACCAGCGTCCACGTCCGTGCCGACGCGCAGAACGCTCACCTCAGCCTGCTGAGCCTGGGCAGGTGTAACCCAATCGCCAGCTGTTAGGCCTGCTATGAACGCAATCAATCCCAACACCGCAACTAGCTTGACTAACCTTTTCACGCTATACCTCCTTTAGGATACTTTAAGATGCTCCCGACTTATATCGCTTATCACCCTCCTGACAGATCACCTCCTTCCTATTCTAGCTCGCCAGCTACACCGATAACCGATAGAAGTGTTCTGGTTAAGTATAACACTTGCAAGGTATTTTGTCAAGTAGGTGTCTCTTTCCCCTCTTACAAAGCCAATATTCCAGCATCAGTTATGGCTACTCTAACACCGTCTGCTCTATAGGAGTGGCGGAGACAAGTGGAGCTGGCACCCAAAACTTGAAAACCCAATAGGCTTAGTGTTATAATTGAGTGTAATGTTGAGGCGTTACAGTCTAGATAAGTGCGCAGGATGATTGGACACGGTGGGGGCAACCCCGAAAAGTGCAACTATGAGTTCCCCTTTAAGATTAAGCATGACCGTTGATCACGATAGCAATACCCCACCCAGTCTACAAATAAAGGCTCAGATCGAGTACAGCATAGCCTGCAGTGAGCTTCAACCGGGAACGCAGTTACCCTCGGTACGTGAGCTCGCTACTCAGTTGGGGGTCGCACCGGTAACCGTCTTCCAAGCGTATCAACGGCTAAAGGAAGAGAGACTTATTGCATCCCAATCTGGACGAGGTACCTTCGTAGTACGAAAACCAGGTATTTACATTGAACCGAAACAGATACAGCACTTCGAAGTCTTAATAGATACTCTTATCATGGAAGCTCAGAGCCTAGGGTTCAATATCTTGCAACTTCAGGAGCAAATTGCCACTCACTGGAGGGTGTCCTTGCAAGAGAATCATAAGCTCAAGGTGGCCGTCATAGGGATATTCCAAGAGCCCACCCGTTCCTACGCCAATGATCTAAACCGGATGATTGGTAACCTGGCTGAGTTAGGGGTATTTACCATTGACGACATCGAGCAAGATCCTGCAGAGCGCAACAGGTTGCAATCATTTGACCTGCTCGTTACCTTCCCACATTACGTACTCAAGCTCAAGCAGCTGGTAGGTGCCCAAGTCCCGGTGACCGATCTCCACTTCATCCCGAGCGAACACACACGTACCTCACTGGCTAAGTTGGTCTCCCAAACGCGCTTGCTCGGTGTTGCAATCTTCCCGGAATTCCTGACTCTACTCAAGTTAGGCATCGAACGCTTCGCTCCCCACGTCCGTCATACTCGCTACGCCGTGCTTGGTGATCCGAAGGTCAAAGAGCTGGTCCGGCAGTGTCAAGTAGTGGTCTATGCGACAGGGGCAGAAAGTGTGCGAAAGTTATTGGGGGGGGAAGTGCAGCAAAGCTTTGAGTATCGGCATGTTCCGGATTCTGCGTTCGTAGAAGAGTATCTGCTGCCGCTCATCCGCTCCATATCCATGCGAACGGGTTGAAGAGTCTCATTATAGGGTGAACCTAAGACTTCTAGTGGGCCGTGAGGGGATCGAACCCACGACACCCCGCTTAAAAGGCGGGTGCTCTACCACTGAGCTAACGGCCCAGGCCTAATTATAGCACAACCCCGGCCGGCAAGACAAAGAGCTGGATAGACAGGCCCTCTTTGCCAAGTGGTCGCCGCTTGGCGTATACTGGCCGCGAATGCCTTCATCATAAAGGAGAGGTGTCAGTATGGCTAAGCGATTCGAGTCGGCAGAACTGGTCTACGACTGGAACACCCAAGACCCGCTGCCGAGACCGGCACAGGTTGAAGTGAGCGATGAGACCCTCCGCGACGGCTTGCAATCTCCCTCCATCAGTGACCCGCCCATCGAGATTAAATTGCAGGCTTTGCATCACATGGCCGAGTTGGGCATCAGCGCCGCCAACATCGGCATGCCCTGCACGGGAGCGCGCCCCAAGCAGGACGCCCTGCGCCTGGCCCAGGAGATCGTCAAAGCTAAGCTGCCCCTGCGCCCCAACTGCGCCGCACGCACCGTGGTCAGCGATGTGCAGGCCATCGTAGACATCTCCCAGGCGAGCGGCTTGGCCATCGAAGCCTCCACCTTCATCGGCTCCAGCCCCATCCGCCGCCTGACCGAAGGTTGGGATTTCGAGACCATGCTGCGCCATACCGAAGAGACGATCTCCTTCGCGGTGAATCACCAATTGCCGGTCATGTATGTCACCGAGGACACCACCCGCGCCCAGCCGGAGACGCTGCGCCGCCTCTATCAGGTAGCTTTGGACAACGGCGCCTATCGGCTCTGCATAGCTGACACGGTAGGACACATCACCCCTCATGGCGTGCGCCAGCTAGTCGGCTTCTTTCGGGAGGAGATCGTCAGGGACAGGAGCGACCTCCGGCTCGATTGGCATGGGCATAACGATCGCGGCCTGGCCTTGGCCAATGGCTTGGCCGCCCTGGAGGCTGGGGTGGACTGCGTCCACGGCACAATCCTGGGCATCGGTGAGCGGGTGGGCAACACCTCCTTGGACCAACTGTTGGTCAACCTGAAGCTCTTGGGCTGGATAGAGTCGGAGCTGAGCTCGCTCAAGACCTATTGCCGGTTGGTCTCTGAATACTGCAACGGCCCCTTGCCCTTTAACTACCCGGTGATGGGGCAGGACGCCTTTCGCACTTCCACCGGGGTGCACGCTGCGGCCATCATCAAGGCCAAAGCGCTGGGCCAAGCCTATCTGGCCGATCGGGTCTATTCCGGGGTGCCGGCCGAGCTGGTAGGGCGGCGCCAACGGATCGAGATCGGACCGATGAGCGGTCGCTCCAATGTAATCTACTGGCTGGAAAGCCGCGCCATCCCGGCTGAGCCGGGGCTGGTCGAGCGGCTCTTTGACCGTGCCAAGCGCGCTAGAGCGGTGCTGAGCGAGGCGGAGATCGAGGAGCTGATCGCCGAGTATCGGCGCGCGACAGGTGACTAATCATTTTGGCTAAGGAGGAGTACTGATGGGACGAGACGCGGTTATTATCGGCGGGGTGCGCAGCCCCTTCGGCAAGTTCATGGGTTCGCTGGCCTCGGTCTCCGCAATTCAACTGGGAGCCCAGGTGGCTCGCGGAGCCCTGCAACGGGTGGACGTTGACCCGCAAGAGATCGACGCGGTCGTCTTCGGTAATGTGATTCAAAGCTCGCCGGATGCGATCTATCTGGCCCGCCACGTGGGGCTTTACGCCGGGATGCGCATCGAGGTGCCGGCGCTGACGGTCAACCGGCTCTGCGGCTCCGGTCTGGAGGCGATCGTGCAGGCGGCTCGGCTGGTGCAGGCCGGCGAGGCCGAGCTGGTCCTGGCCGGCGGAGCTGAGAACATGAGCCAGGCACCCTACGTGCTGCGCGGGGCGCGCCGCGGCCTGCGTCTGGGCACCACTCAGTTGGAAGATTATCTCTGGGAGGCGCTCAACGACCCTTATGCCGACTGCACCATGGCCGGTACGGCCAGCAACATCGCCAATAAGTACGGTGTCTCACGCGAAGAGCAGGACGAATTCGCCCTGCGCAGCCATCAGCGGGCCCTGCGGGCGATCGAGAGCGGCCGCTTCAAAGAGGAGATCCTGCCCATCCAGATCGAGCGCAAGGGGCGCACGATCAGTGTGGACACCGATGAGCATCCGCGTAAGGATACCACAGCGGAGTCGCTGGCCCAGTTGCCGCTGGCACCCTTCCCCGGCAATACCTGCGTGACGGCGGGCAACGCCAGCGGGATCAACGACGGGGCGGGCGCCCTGCTGGTAGCCAGCGCCGAAAAGGCCGAACAGTTAGGCGTCCGACCGCTGGGCCGGCTGGTCAGTTGGGCGGCTGCCGGGGTTGATCCCAAGTATATGGGGCTGGGTCCAGTACCCTCCTCGCGGCAGGCGCTGGAGCGCGCCGGCTTGAGCCTCTCAGATATGGACCTGATCGAGATCAACGAGGCTTTCGCCGGTCAGTATCTGGGCGTGGAGCGCGAGCTGGGGCTGGAGCGTGACAAGGTCAATGTCAACGGTGGGGCGATCGCCTTGGGCCATCCGCTGGGGGCCTCCGGCGCCCGCCTGGCGCTCACCTTGCTCTTGCAGCTCAGGCAGGAGGGCAAGCAGTTTGGCCTGGCCTCCCTCTGCATCGGAGGAGGACAGGGAATCGCGGCGATCTTCGAGTCCTGGGCATGAGTTGGACCCTGCTGGGGCTGGTCGTCCTGCTAGTAGCCAGTTGGTGGGTGGGCTGGCGCGTCTACCTGCGCCTCTGGGGTTACCAGCGCGGTCACTACCGGCGTTGCGAGCATTGTGGCCAGCCCTATAAAGATCAGCCGACCTACTGCCCGCACTGCGGCGAGGTGGTGGCCCACTGGTCCAACCGACGCTGAGGTCTGGGAAAGCTGGGGGAACAAAAGGAGGCCCGGTGGATATTGAGGGGCTGAGACAAATCTTTCGCTTTGAGGTCTCCCGTTACGCCTATACCGATGAGGAGCGCAAGCTCAAGCTGAGAAAGGCCTATCGTCAGATCGAGGCCACCTTGAGGGAGACGGTGCGTCAGTTGCAGTTGAGCGGTGGGGGAGGCTACATTCCCTATGGGCCGTTGGCCGAAGTGTTGGCCCAGAGTGCCCGGCAACTGGCCGGCGAGCTCGACCGTTATCGCTCGGCACTTTCACCGGAGATGGTCCGTGCTTTGGCCAAGCTCAGCGCACAGTTGAGCCAAGCGCAGCAGCAGGTATCGGCCCACAGTGACTCGCTGGCCGAGCAGTTGCCACAATGGGCCGAGGAGCTGGAGGGCCTAAAGCGCGCGCTGGGGGAGATACATCGCCTCTAGCCAAGGCCCAGAGGGGGTGGAGACGAGCGGATTCGAACCGCCGACCTCTGCGTTGCGAACGCAGCGCTCTCCCAACTGAGCTACGTCCCCAATGGAGCGCCTGATTATAACCGGGCCGCTCGCCGCAAGCAAAGGGATAGCCGGTAGACTTGGGCACACCAACTTCAGGGTTTTGACTTCTAGACTCAATGGATGTATTATCGGGTTGTACTGAGTTGAGTCAAGCGCAATAGGTGGAGGAATTATCCATCTAGCACAGTGAAGATAGGGCTTAGATGGGAATGCGTCTATATAACATGCAGAATGGTTGTTTAGGTGGAAAGATTCCCGTCTAAGATAGCAGAGCGAAGGTTGGACGGAAGGGAGTCCACCTGGTTGTAGCAAAGCAATAAATAGCAAGGAGGAAATGTATGGGTTTTAACGAGGAAATAACAGCTATTGCAGATAAAATCCCTCAGATGATTGACAGGCTTGAAACCGAAGAAGCAACAAAAAATGCTTTAATCATGCCGTTCATTCAAGTACTTGGATATGACGTCTTTAATCCACGAGAGGTCGTCCCAGAGTTTGTAGCCGATGTTGGCACCAAAAAAGGTGAAAAGGTTGATTACGCGATAATGCAAAATGGGGAGATAATAATATTAATTGAGTGCAAACAGGCTAATTCCAATCTTAATGATGCAAATATTAGTCAGCTTTACAGGTACTTCACTGTAACGAAAGCAAGAATCGCTATTTTAACAAATGGTGTAAATTATAGATTTTTCTCTGACCTTGAAGAACCAAACAAGATGGATCAGCGACCATTTCTTGAGCTTGATATGAATAATATCAGAGAGAATTTGCTTGATGAGATTAAAAAATTAGCAAAAGAGAAATTTGACATCGATAGAATGTTAAGCATAGCACATGAATTAAAATATACGTCAGGAATTAAGAAAATCATGACATCGCAGTTTGATAGTCCTGATGAAGATTTTGTAAAATATTTCTTTAATGCCGCAAACCCAGGTGCGAGATTCGTCGCCTCAGCAAGAGAGCAATTTGTAGATTATGTAAAGAAAGCTTTCCAACAATTTATCAATGAGAGCGTTAGTGATCGTCTTCGATCTGCACTGCGAAAAGAAGACGAAAAAAGCGAACAAAAAGAAGTTGATAATGAGGTTGATATGAAGGGAAACCTTAGGAAAGTTGGCATCGTAACAACGAGTGAAGAGATTGAAGGATATTATATAGTAAGGGCAATAATGAGTAAGGAAATCTCTCCAAACAGAATCGTTTATCGTGACACTAAATCGTATTTTGGTATTCTTTTAGATGATAATAATCGCAAACCTATTTGTAGGCTACATTTCAATACGCTACAAAAATACATTGGCATCTTCGACAATGACAAAACCGAGACAAGATATCTTCTTAACGAAATAATCGATATCTACAAATTCTCTGATGAACTTATCAAAGTTGCTGATTTTTATCAATAAACACAATTTGCCTAACGATGATATCAAGCCGACAGCGTTGGCAGTGGACGTAAGCTATTCACGAGGGGTATTGGCCTAACAAGGCGCTAGCACCTACCACGCTACTGCGCACGCTGAAATCAAGGTTGATTGGACGTTTGCAAGTTGGCTCTTTGTCACAGTACACCCTGAAAGGGTCACCCACCAACTAAGATTAAACCATTGCAATAGGGGTGATCTTCCGTGCCTCACGAGATTCATCAAGTTGTTGCATTCGAGAAGGTAGCACCCTATATGTTGTCTGTTACCTTCGAGGACGACAACTCTCAGGTCATCGATTTCCGTCCCGTGCTGAGGGGCGAACTCTACGGCCCACTGCGAGATAATTCCTTCTTTGACCAAGTACGAGTGGACCCGGAAGTCCACACACTCGTGTGGCCAAATGGTGCGGACTTCGATCCGGCGATGCTTTACCATTGGTCTGAGCTTGGTTCCCAGCTTGAAGCTCTTGCAGAGAGCTGGCCCACTACAGTGGAGCAGGCCACCAACACGCTGTAAGAGTTGCACGGCAGGTGAGCTAGGGCGTTAGGTCCCAAGAGCCTCTGAATTCTTGACGGGCGGATAGGTATGACGTATAGTCATACTAAGAGGTGAGGCAATGTCAAAGTCCAAGGTAGCCATATCACTAGATGAGACAACGCTAGGCCAGTTAGATCGACTTGTTGAGGAGTCCATTTTCCCAAGTCGGAGTCGCGCCATTGAAATCGCCATCCAGGAGAAACTCGCTCGTCTGAATAGAGGCCGGTTAGCGCGAGAGTGCGCGAAGTTGGACCCCAAGTTGGAGAAGTCACTGGCTGAAGAGAGTCTCTTTGAGAATTTGTCGGAATGGCCCGAATACTAAGAGGTGACATCCGTTGGGCTGACCTTAGCCCCACGCGGGGAAAGGAGCAGGCGGGAAAACGTCCAGTTCTGATTCTTAGTCACGAAGTCTTTAATGCACGGTCCGGTACCGTGATAGCAGTGGTACTGACGAGTCAGACACAACGAGCAAGCTTCCCTCTTACCCTTGAGCTGGAGACTCCGAAGCTACCTAAGCGCTCATGGGTGAAAATCAGCCAAATTCGCACCCTGTCGGTAGAGCGAATCGGGCGCAGACTCGGGTGTGTCAAACCTGAACAACTGACTCGGATAATAGATGGACTGCTCGAGATCATTGGAACCTAACCAGGCGCTGCATCTGACAGCCATTCCATTGCGCTCCATAGCGGCAGGTGAGCTTTGTCGTTGGGCCGAATAAAGAGGACTGATATGAATACAGTTGAATGCGTCGGTTGCGG